>DBLC01000177.1:0-16660 GCA_002297935.1 Dialister sp. UBA734 | reverse complement strand
AACCTTCAGAACCTTCAGAACCTTTAGAATCTTCAGAACCTTTAGAATCTACTTACTACTTCTGAAGCACCTTTTCCGCCACAGAAACGGCCCACTGCCCAGCAGCAGCAAAGTCTTCTTCATTGGGATGTTTCTCTGCTTCTTCCAATCGTGCCAACCGGGCGGGATCCATGGCGTGGGCGGTTTCTTGGGGAAGGCCCTGGATTTTCTTTTGGTGGAAAGAATTAACCCGGCCCTGGCAAATGAAAGTCCCTACACAGGTACTGCTTTTCGGCAAGAGGGCCGCTGCATTGGCCAAGTACATTTTGGCTGGTTCCGAATCCGGATAGGTGCCGGCAGTGGCAAAAATAGCCACCTTTTGGTTTTCCAAAGAAGCAAGAGTGGCCTGCGCCACCGGATCAGCCCCGCGGCGATAGCCCCAGAAGCCTACAAAAATCAAATCATAAGAAGACAAGTCCTTTCCCTGTCGACCTTCTTCCATGATGTCCTTCTCTCCCGGCAGGGCTTCATAAATAGCCCCTGCCACCGCTTTCGTATTTCCCGTACGAGAACTCCATAATACTAGGGTTTTCATGTGTAACCTCCTCATTTAAACAATGCGTAATAATTTCGGTGACTAGTGACTCGTGACTGGTGACTAGGATAAGTTTTTCACGAGTCACCGATGTTAAATTGCATGATATTTACTACTATAAGTATCTTATCTTTTCTTCTCACTCCTGTCAAAGTTTGACAGATTCCACCATTCTTACTATGATGAAGGAAATAAAAGATACATCTCGGCGAGCGTATAAAAACGGACTACGTATCACTTGAAACAGGACGTATAAGAGCAATTCGATGTGCTCGCCGGCCACCATTACGCACTACGCACTTCGCATTACGCACTATTTCAAAGCATTACGCATTAATTTAGAAAAGAGGTGACACCGCTAACCATGCGTCGTTGGATCATGCATGTCGATATGGATGCGTTTTTTGCTTCTGTGGAACAACGGGACCATCAGGAATGGAAAGGGCTGCCTGTCATCGTCGGTGGTGAGAGCCGACGCGGGGTGGTGGCCACCGCTTCTTATGAAGCCAGAACATACGGCGTCCATTCGGCCATGCCGGCAATCAAAGCCAAAGAGCTGTGTCCCCACGGCATTTTTGTCCGTCCCCGCTTTGAAGCCTACAAAGAGGCGTCTGATACGATTCACCAGATTATGCTGCACTATGCCGACGCCTATGAACCGATTTCTTTGGACGAAGCCTTTTTGGATATTTCTGGTATGGGCACCCAGTATCCCACCTTAGGCAGCATCGGCCGTGCCATTAAAAAAGAAATTCAAGAAAAAGTGCACCTCACCGCTTCTGTTGGCATTGCGCCCAATAAGTTTTTGGCAAAAATGGCCAGCGATATGAAAAAGCCCGATGGGCTTTGCATCATTCCCTACGGAAAAGAAAAAGAGATTTTGGCACCCCTCCCGGTGCGCCGTCTTTGGGGCGTCGGTGCCGTCACAGAGAAAAAGCTGATCGCTGCGGGGTATCGTCTCATTTCCGACATCCAGCAGGCACCCCCTGGGGCCCTGCAGAAACTGTTGGGAAACCAAGGGCCCATCCTGCAGCAGCTTTCTTTTGGCATAGATACTAGGCCCATCCAAGCCCAGCGACAAATCAAATCCATCGGCGATGAATCCACCTATGAAACCGATTTGACCGACAAGAAGGACATCGAACGAGAAATTGCCATCCACAGCGACATTGTGGCCCAACGTCTCCGGAAACACCAACTGCTGGCCCGCACCATTTCTCTCAAAATTCGGCTGGCTTCGTTCCGCACACTGCAGCGAAGTATTTCCATCGAAGAAGGGACCAACTTGCAAGAAGACATCGATCGCCTGGCCCGCTCCCTTTTATCTCACCTGGTGCTCCCGGAAGGAATCCGCCTCATCGGCGTCACCGCTTCCAACCTGGGGCCCGAAATGTCCATGGCCTCCCTCTTCTCGGAAGAAAATGACAAACGTAGCAAAGCCGCCAAAGCCATGGACGAAATCCAAGCCAAATTTGGCAAAAAAGCATTGCAAAAAGGATTTTGGCTTGAAAAATAATGCGTAGTGCGTAATGATGGAAGGGGCGCACAACTTATTAAAGCGCCCCAATACCCCTTTATATATTTTAAAATCGGCGAGCCTATAGAAACGGGCACGGTAAATCATGAATCCATTCATATAAGAGCAATATGGCGCGCTCGCCGGCAACCATTACGCACTACGCACTTCGCATTACGCATTCATATGCATTATAATACATATATGATTATCAAAAGGAAACGAGGTCATACATCATGATTAACAAACAACGCATGAAAGATACTTTCACCGATTTGGTGACCATTTATGCTCCCAGCAAGGGCGAGCGGGATGTTTTGGAATATTTGAAAAAGAAACTCAAAGCGCTCGGAGCGTCCAAGGTCATCGAAGACAACAACGGTTCTGTCAATGGCGGAAACTGCGGCAATTTGATTGCTGTATTCAACAGCAACGCAGAAGGTCTTCCCAGCATTGCTTTGACCGGCCACATGGATTGCGTGGAATGCTGCAAAGGCATCGAACCGGTCCTGGAAGATGGCGTATTTCATTCCAAAGGAAATACCATCCTGGGCGGCGATGACAAAGCAGGCGTCACCGCCATCTTGGAAGGTCTTTCTCTCATGAAGGAAACTTACATTCCTCACGGAAAAATCACAGTCATTTTCACCGTGCAGGAAGAAATCGGTCTCTTCGGCTCTCGCTATATTGAAGAAAAATATATCCAGGGCATTGATTTCGGCTATGTACTGGATGCCGATGGCCCTGCCGGTTCGGTATACAATGCCGGCCCGTCGGAATATAAACTGAATTTCATTTGCCAGGGCGTAGCCGCTCACGCCGGCATGTCCCCTGAAAAAGGCACCAACGCCATCGCCATGGCAGCGGCCGGCATCGCAGCCTGCCCCACCGGCCGAATCGATGAAGAAACCACCTGCAACATCGGCACCATCCAGGGCGGCACCGCCAGAAACATCGTCCCCGACTACTGCGAAGTGGTGGCTGAAGCTAGAAGCAGAAATACAGAAAAACTGGAATCTCTAGTGGCCCAGATGGAATCTGCCTTCACCGAAGCGGCCAAGAAATTCCCGCAAGGTTCTTTGAAGATTCAGAAAGAAAAAGCCTATGACTCCTTCCTGATTGAAGAAACCGATCCGGCCTTGCAGCTGTTCTCCAGAGCGTGCCAGGCCATGAACGTGCCGATGAAAGTAGCCAAAAGCGGCGGCGGCAGCGATGCCAACTGGTTCGGCACCAAAGGCTTCCCGGCCGTCCTCGTAGGAGTCGGCATGACCGATTTCCATACCAACAAAGAAAATCTGAAAGAACAGGACCTGTACGATGCAGGGATGCTGGTTTATCAGATTATTGCGGAAGAAAGCCACTTGGGGAAATAGTGCGTAATGTAGGACAGGTTATTGGAGAAATAAACCCGCTAAAGCCATATACCATTTAATTGGCTAACCTAAAGGTTATTATTCTACTGATTTCAGAGAGCATCATCTATCTAAAAACCGCTAGCACCAGGTTATAAAGGGTTATAACAGTATGATGTTATACCCTTTTATAACCCGTTGCTAGCGGTTTTCGTTTCTTTTTGATTCAAACTCAATTAGCAGAATAATAACCCTTTGAGCAGCCAATTAAATGACCAATGAAAAAATGGAATCACTGAGTATAACCTAATCCAAGCTGCGAAGCAGCTTGGATTAATTCCCAAACTCGTCTTTTCCTTCGGTCTTTGGTTCCACTTTGCAATACTTAATCTGCTGGCAGATGCATTTGTCTTTCAGCTTGTACAGTTCTGGCAGGAAGTCCATCAATTTATTAAAGGTGTCATCATTGATGGAATACTTGGTCCACAGGCCTTCACGGCGGGCATTGACCACCCCAGATTCAATGAGAATCTTCATATGATAGGACAGTGTAGACTGAGACAGTGTGAAATTGGACAAAATGTCGCAAGCAGACATTTCACGGCAGGACAGCATGTCTACCACACGGAGACGTGTTTCATCAGACAGTGCTTTAAAAATAGCGGCAAATTCCTTGTAACTTGGCTGATAATCCATAACAAACCCCTTTTTCAAACCAGCACACCCAAGCGGTGCGAATCGATACATTTAAATGTATATTTACCGTTCATTGTAACCTACTTGGAAAAGAATGTCAATTACTGAACGGTGACTAGTGGCTAATGACTGGTGACCGGGAAACAGGAGTCAGTTGGTATGATTCCCAAAGTGGGGAAAGGGTACTCAGGGTTCTCAGGTTTCTCAAGCGTCTCAAGTTTCTCAGGTTTCTCGAACGTGTCAATAAGTGCTAACAGTCTCAACTCATTCAAAAGGCTTGAGAAATTCCGCATCTTCAGTCGATACTCGTTGTCTCGACTCTAATCCCTGTCTTCTTTTAATAACTAAAGACATACTATCGGCTGCTGCTTCAATCTCTTCCACCTGCTGACGTTCTTCTTCATTGACTGCTTTCACATAATTTTTATACTCTTCCCAAGTTCTCATGGTTCTTCCTCCTTTCAAGAAATATAATCATTTCTTTCTACTCTTGTATATGAAATTTTTCAAATAAATCAATAGACACTAGCGATATCCTCACATTCGAGAAACCTGAGCAACCTGAGGACCTTGAGCAACCTGAGAAACCTATCTTCTCATTCCTCATTATTTCTTAAACGTCCAATACCGAGGCACGAAGATGTCTTCAAAGAGATTGATGGCATAGTTGTCGGTGAGGCCGGAAATATAATCTACCGCAGCCCTTGGCACATCACCGCCGGTGAGGCGCAGTTGTTTCTCTGGGAGACGGTCTTGGAAATACTCTCCCTTTGGGTCTTTTTCTGTATAATACTTGAACAGCATCTGGACTACATTATTTCCTCGTTTTCTATCGGGGATGAGGTTGTCCGACATGTACACCGCGGTGAACATGAATTGCCGGAAGTCCAGCAAAATCTGGTCTCCTTCTTGGCTCATATGAATGCCGTCGGTTTCATTTGCCATGGAATGGTCCACCACATCGGTCACCATAGCAGTAATCATGGAGGAGTGGGTGGTGCCAATGCGCTGCCGAATGGGGGAGGGAATGTCTTCGGCATGAATGAGCCCCATGGATTCCGCATCTTCATAGTCGTGGCAGAGATAAGCAATGCGGTCGGCGTACTTGATGAGACTGCCTTCCAAAGTGTGGGCTTTCAGATGGCCGCAATGATTCAGCATGCCATCCAAGACCTGCTCGGTCAGATTCAATCCCTGCCCGTCTCGTTCCAGACACTCCGCAATGCGGACGCTTTGCTCATTGTGTTCAAAATGACCATAGATTTCCTGCAAGGCCTGTTCTCCCACGTGTCCAAAAGGAGTATGTCCCAAATCATGGCCCAGCGCAATGGCTTCCACCAGGTCTTCATTTAAGGAAAGGGCGCGAGCCATGGTGCGGCCAATCTGTGCCACTTCCAACGTATGGGTCATGCGGGTGCGGTAGTGGTCCCCTTGGGGTGCAATGTACACTTGGGTCTTGTGCTTCAGCCGCCGGAAAGAATTGCTATGGAGAATCCGATCCCGGTCCCGCTGAAACGGCGTCCGCAAAGGATCCAGTTCTTCTTTCCGCTTCCGAGTGGCGTTCCTTGTCAAAAAAGCACGGGGAGAGAGCATGACCTTTTCAAATCCCTCAAATCGTTCACGTGGCGTTACCATCTGATATGACCTCCTTTTTCGTTGATGCTGACTCCATTGTAGCAGAATCAATGCGTAATGCGAAGTGCGTAGTGCGTAATGAAGGCCGGCGAGCCTTCGCATTGCTCTTATATCGCTAAACATCAACTGTCAAGATTCCTTTTTATATGGCTCGCCGATATGAAAAACAGATAGTACCATGTTTCACGTGAAACAATAGTTGTAAAGGTTATGGAAATACCGCTTCAGCATCACCCTTTATACCCCTTTTACCCCTGTCACTTATCGATACGCTTCTATGTTAGAAATAGTATCCAGCAGAATAACAACCTATAACAAAAGGGGTATTGGGGCGCTTCTAAATTTTTTGCGCCCCTTCCACCATTACGCACTACGCACTTCGCATTACGCATTCAAAAAGGCCGCTGTCTCCAGCGGTCTTTTTGATAGTGACTCAATATTTATCTCCATAGAGTTCTTTATTTCTCTGCACGATAGCCATGATGCGGCTGGCGGTTTCTTCGATGGCTTTGTTGGATACATCGAGAACCATGCAGTGGAGCTGGCGCATCACTTCTTTGGCGTAGGCCAGTTCGTCTTCGATGCGAGCGATGTCGGTATAGTTGGCGGTGCCAGAGAATCCCAGGGCTTTCATTCGTTCACTGCGGATGGTATTCAGCTTATAGGGATCAATGATGAGGCCAATGATACGATAGGGCGGCACCTGGAAAATTTCTTCCGGCAGCTGCACTTCCGGCACCAGCGGCAGGTTGGCCACTTTGAATTTCTTATGGGCCATGTACATGGAAAGTGGTGTCTTGGAAGTACGAGATACCCCGATCAGCACCACATCGGCTTTGGTAAAGCCGGCCGGATTTTTACCGTCGTCATATTTCACAGCAAATTCGATGGCTTCTACTTTTTTGAAATATTCTTCATCCAGTTTATGAATGATACCCGGTTTCATTCTTGGCTTGGTATCGGAAATGGTTCCTACCATATCCATCATCGGTCCCAGGATATCCACATAACGGACATGATGGGCATCGGCAATCCGTTCAAAGTTGGCACGAAGTTCGGGGCTCACCAGGGTGTGGCATACCACAGCTCCATGGGCAGCGGCTTCTTCGATGACTTTCTGAATCTGCTCGGTGTGACGGATGAAAGGAACTCTCACTACGTCGATATCTTCATCAAACTGGCTAATGGTTGCCTTAGCGACACTTTCCGCCGTTTCCCCTAAAGAATCGGATACTACATATACTTCCGGTATTTTGGACAAATCTATTCCTCCTTACACTAGCGACATGTCCGCTATAATCATATGTCATGCAAACGATTTAGTGAGAAGTTAGAAGTGAGAAATGGTGGTAGCCTGGCACAATTCATATAGCCAGGCTGAGTTTTATAATTTTAGAAATTCGCGGCGCTATATAATTTGTGCGCCGCACTTCTCACTTCTAACTTCTAACTTCTAACTCAACTCATATACTCTATCAGAACCTTGCCATGTTTGACAAGGAAAATATCCTATTACCGTTTCCCCTTCCCCAGTTCCAGGAAGAGACGGGTGATGTTGGTTTTGGAAATACGGCCCATGAGGACGAATTTCTTTTCTCCTCCTACATCTTTGAATAGGCCTACAGGGAGGCAATCAATTTCATAGTCGATCAGTTTTTGAGAAATAGAAACCATGTCTTCTTCTGGTTCTGCATAGATCATTTTGGAGCGGGAGGTCATGACCATAGAAATCGGCACTTTGGCCAAATCTTCTCGTCCCATAGCGGCCTTCAGCAAGTCTTTTCGGGAAACGACCCCTTGCACGTCATCCTCTTTCCCCACAAAAAGAGTGCCAATATCTTCGGTGAAAAGAAGCACAGCGGCGTCATAGGCATTGGAATCCCCATCGACCAGAACCGGCCGGGACATGCAGGATTCGGCGGTGCAGGAACGAATTTCTAAAGCGGCAGGGTCCTCTCCCCCACCGAGATAATAGTAGCCCAGTCTTCTCCGTGCAGCAATCACTTCCCCTGAAAGAAGGACTGCCAAGTCACCGCGCAGAGCGCTTCGGGTCACGTGGAGACGTTCTGCAATCATCTCTCCTGTGATTGGGCCATTTTCCCGCACGATGCGGGTAATTTCTTTTTGGCGGCTGGTAAGCTGCATTGTTTCCTTCCTTTTCTTCTGCTTTGATACATGCGTGACTGGTGACTCGTGGCTGGTGACTAGGAAAAATCCCCCAGTCACGAGTCACCAGTCTACCAGTCACCTATCAATCCCTACAGAAATACGGCAAACCGGAGCTGCAAAAACAGCCCCGGCGCCGGAAAATCTTATGTGCGAATGCTGATTTCCAGCATAAAAATAAGTGACTGGTGACTCGTGACTGGTGGCTGGAGTAAATTCTAGTCACCAGTCACAAGTCTACCAGTCACTTATCTGTGTTTATATTACCACTGGTAATCTTCTACGTCTTTGATGCCTCTGCCAGTAGCTGCGTCAAGCATAAGTCTCTGTTCAATGCGAGCTACATTTCTCTTGGTAGCCTTGACCATATCCGGGTTGACGGAAACATAGTCGATGCCGCTCTTGACGAGGAATTCAGTGAAGTCTGGATATACAGACGGTGCCTGGCCGCAGATGGAAACGGTCTTGCCATCTTTGTGTGCGGTTTCGATGAGGTGACGAACGGCTCTCTTGATAGCCAGGTTTCTTTCATCGAACAGAGCAGACACGGTGTCGTTATTTCTGTCGCAGCCAAGAACCAACATGGTCAGGTCGTTGGAACCGATGGAGTAGCCATCTACAAACTCATTGAATTTGTCAGCCAGAATGATGTTAGCCGGGATTTCTGCCATGAGGAACAGTTTGAAGTCTGGACCTCTTTCCAGTCCTTCTTCTTTCATGATGCCTACCACTTTGCGTGCTTCGTCAACGGTTCTGCAGAATGGAATCATGCAGTTCAGGTTCTTCAGGCCGAATTCTTCACGAACTTTCTTGACAGCCTTCAGTTCCAGACGGAATGCAGCGGTGTACTTCGGATCGTAGTAACGGGAAGCGCCTCTCCAGCCGAGCAGATCTGCCGGTTCCACTGGTTCGTATTTGTCGCCGCCCTTGAGGTTTCTGTATTCGCCGGACTTGAAGTCGGAGAAACGGAGAACCACCGGACGTGGAGCCAGAGCGCGGCATACTTTGGAAATGCCTTCTGCCAGCATATCGATGACTTTTTCTGGTTTCCCCTGTTCAATCAGGTACAGCGGATGTTCATGAATGAAGGTGGTCCAGATGAATTCTTCACGCATCAGACCGATGCCGTCGCATGGAAGGCTTGCATATTTGTCAGCCAGATCTGGATCGCCCAGGTTCATCATAACGCCGGTGCCGGTTGGTGCAAAGTATTCAGCAACAACGGTCTGTGCTGCGCCGGAAGCGGCCTGCTGTGGTTCATCTTTCTTGACCAGGTCAGCTACGATGCCTTCGTATACGACGCCATTCTGTGCGTCGATGGTGATATCCTGACCGGATTTCAGTACTTTGGTGGCTTCTACGCTGCGGCTCTTGGTACCAACCACGCAAGGAATACCCAGTTCACGGGAAACAATGGAAGCGTGGCAAGTCATGCCGCCTGCATCGGTAACGATAGCTACGGCTTTCTTCATAGCCGGTACCCAGTCTGGGGAAGTCATGGTAGTAACGAGAACTTCGCCTTCCTGGAATTCATCGATGTCTTTTGGATCGGTGATCACGTGGCATTTGCCTGCTGCCATTCCTGGGCTAGCCGGGAGACCTTTAACGAGTACTTTATGATCGGTGGTAAGTTTCACTTCAGAGCCTGCTTTCTTTTCTTTATTCTTCTTGGACCAAACGGTTTCTGGACGAGCCTGGAGAATCCAGACGCGATTCTGGTGGTCTACGGCCCATTCCATATCCATGTAGCAGCCATAGTGTTTTTCAATGGCTTTGGCATAGGTAGCCAGCTGTACCACCTGTTCATCGGTGAGAGCCTGGGATTTAGCCAGTTCTTCCGGAACTTTTCTTTCTTCTACATCGCCGCCGGGTTTACGAACCAGTTCAATGGCTTTTTCATTGATGGTACGACGGGAAATGGTGAGGTCATCTTTGTTGATAAGGAAGTTATCTGGGGTAACGGTGCCCTGTACAACATATTCGCCCAGGCCCCAAGCGCCTTCGATCATGATGGATTTATCATCGCCGTTGGCAATGTTGACAGTGAACATAACGCCAGCCACTTTGGAGTCAGCCATCATCTGTACAGCAGCGGAAAGAGCTACATTTTCATGGTCGAAGTTTTTCTTTGCTCTGTAATATACGGCACGGTCGGTGAAGGTGGAAGCATAGCATTCCTTAACCTTGCGGATCACCATGTCACGACCGGTAACGTTCAGGTAGGTATCCTGCTGTCCTGCGAAAGAAGCATCCGGCAGGTCTTCTGCGGTAGCGGAAGAACGAACAGCTACATAAGGATTTTCTTCATTGACTTTCTTAGCCAGTTCTTCATAAGCATCACCAATCTGCTGTGCCAGATCTTCTGGCATTTCTGCAGAAACAATGCTTTCACGAATCTTGGTGCATACTTCGTGGAGTTCCACAGAATCTTCTACATCTTTCAGACCCTGAAGCAGTTCATGGATCTTTTTGTTCTGACCGGTGGTTTCCATGAAATAACGGTAAGCATGAGCTGTAGTAGCGTAGCCATACGGAACCGGAACACCAGTAGAGGTGGTCAGTTCACCCAGGGAAGAGGATTTACCTCCTACCAAGTTGACATCCTTTCTGTGCAGTTCATCGAACCATAATACATATGCATTTTCTCTTGCGTCCATCATGTCCTCCTAAAACAATGAAGATAAGATTGTTTGAAATGTACACTTAATTTCAAATTTCTTCACTTATAGTATACCTATTTTCGTAAAATGTCAAATGCATATTTCGAAAAAGTGTCATCTTCTTGGAAAATAAAGATACCTTTATATGCAATTAGGAATGAGAAATGAGGAATTAGGAATGTTGGAGCGGCGCAGATTATAAAGGTTATTTATTCTATCAGGTCCTTGCTACACACATAGAGATAACACCGCTTTTCAAAAGGTTATACTTCTGCTAATTTCTTTTATGAAACATTTCCTGTTATCGCAGGGGACAAGGTTAGCCCTTCGGGCAGGTTGTAAAAGGTTATGGGGATGCCGGTTTCTCATAACCTTTTATAACCCTTTTAACCCTGTCGCTTGCCTTTATCATTCCATGTTAGAAATAGTATGCAGTAGAATAATAACCTTCTATCGAAACATTTCACGTGAAACATGAGAATCCCCGCGTTTATTTCCCATCCCCCATTTGACCCTCTTTATAGTTGATGTATAATAAGATTAGAACAAGTCAATGAAAGCAAGCTGTCATCGTCCACATGCAAGCGGACTTTCAAAGGAGGAATCTCTATGACTATTACGTACATTTTACAAATTTTGAACCAGGTTGAAGCGGGGCACACCGAAGATGCTTCTCACATCATCGACATCAACGGAGAACTGCAGAAGGCCATTCGCCGTGTCAAGAGAAGTGTCATCCGGCTCAGAAATAGAGCCCAGTACGAATTGGGTGAAATGGATCGGGCCAAAGTGGCTTCCACATCGGGACACATGGAACATTTCACCAAAGCCTGCGAAAAGATTCAGCATTTCAATTTGGCAGAATGCAAAGGCCTGTCAGGTATCGAGAAATTCTTGGAAGAAGGCTTCAAAGTCGATGAAATGATTGCCAGAGCGGACCGTATCGCCAGCTTGAGCAGCATCAGCGCCGGTGCCTACTCCCCCATGGAATTGGGCTTTGGCATTTTGGAACCTTTTGCTACCTTGCCAACCATTTCGATTGATAACAAACGGTTCCAGCAAATGGATAAAGTCTATGCCCGTGAATTGATTACTACCATCACGGACTACCAGAACAAAGTCAGAGAATTGACGGACAACTTGGTGGACATTGCCGAAAGCGCCAGGGAAGAAGCCGATTGCCTGTCTGCTTTGACTGATTATTTCATTGACGGCATCGACGACCTGGAAGCCATTTTGGACAGAAAAGGTATCGACTGGACTTTCTACTCCATGCCAGAAAAAATGCAAATCGCCCGAGCCGTCCAGGTGGCCCAGCTAATTACCTTGCTGTTCCCGCACTTGCTGGACGAAAGCGGCCACGTCAGCCCTACCAGCAAAAACGCCATCCAGATTGCTAAACAGGAACTTTCCTTCCGCGATGCATAATGAATGAAATCGAAGAGGACCCGCTAGGGTCCTTTTTGTGTGGGGAAAGGTGACATAGGTCTCTCAGGTTTCTCAAGTGGCTCAGGTTGCTCAGGTTCCTCAAATGTGCCACTGAACATGGTGAAAATGTGCGATGACTTCTTTCGTGGAAAAGGTTCTAAAGGTTCTGAAGGGCTCCGAATGTGCTTCTAGCCGGGATTGTCATTTTGATCGGTTGTATTTACGTCACCTTTGCGTTATAGGTTTATGGTTTCCCTTCTGAGTTCATTACTCCCAAAAGACTATGCCATGAAAGAGTCATGGATTTAAGGGTTACATGCAGAAACGTAAACCCTAAACCTTAAACCCTAAACCATAGAGCGAAATGAGTTTTACCAAAGTGAACTCACGAATATCCACCACATACAACTAATTCCATGACGGCTATGGAGAGCGGCACATTCTCCCCCTGAGAACCCTCAGCAACCTGAGCAACCTGAGCAACCTGAGCGTCTTATAAACCCTAAAAGCAAAATCTATATCTACCTATAAAAACCTTTTAGCCTACTATCTCGGCCTCTTGCCCAATGGCCCCTAATAAAAAGGAACAGATATGATATAATAGAAAGAAATAATAATAAAGTAAGAGCCATCAAGCAAAAGGAGGAAGTATCATGTCTATTGCATTTATTTTGCGCATGATTGCAGCCGCTGTCAGTGGGAACCCTGTATCAGCCAGACCAGAAAGTATTAATGGCGAAATCGAACGAGCCAAACGAAGAGCCACCAAACGCATCAACCGCGCCAAGGTTCGTGCCCAGGATGAATTGGGCGAATTGGATCGCGTGAGAATCACCTTAATGTCTGGAGACATGAAAAAATTCACCAGCCTTTTTGCCCAAATTCACAATGTAGACTTCCATGATTGTGATACTTTGACCGGCTTGGACCATTTCAATAAAGAACGTAAAAACTGGAAAGAACTGGAAAAACTGTCCACCAAAGCCATGAGCGTTATGACTCTCTCTGGTGCGGTAGACGCCATCGGCTTCGGTGCCGGTGTACTGGAACAATATGCTATGGTGCCAGAAATCAAAGGCCTCGATATCGAAGCAGCGGAACACCACGATGTGAAAGCCCTGGAAGATGTCAGTACCCGTCTGCAGGATTTCCAGCAGAAAGTCAAAAAGATGTGCACCCGCATGCAAGATATCCGCCGCGAAGCCCGGCAGGCCGAAGATGCCCTGTTGGACTTGTCTGATTACTTCGAAGATGGCATCGAAGATATCCGCCGCATCCAGGTGGCTGCCGGCTATGACTGGAACAATTACAGCAACGCCCAAAAAATTCTCATCGGCCGTACCGCACAGATTGCTCGCCTGATCCGTGCCTTGGCAGAAATCCGTTTCCTCACCGATGACGCGGAACTCCGTCCAGAAATCGCAGAAGCCGTAGAAGCCTCTGAAGAACTGCTGGATGAACTGGGAGCTTAAACTTAACGATGAAGGGATTGGAGACTTGTTCTCTGATCCCTCTTTTTTATAGTGCGTAGTGAGTAGTGCGAAGTGCGTAATGGTGGAAGGGGCCCACAATTCATATAGGCCCCAATACCCCTTTTATATATTATAAGGTTATTATTCTGCGGATTTCTACGGTAAAACATTTCCTGTCACCGCAATAGACAAGGTTATAAAGGGTTATAAAGGGTTATGGGGATACCGCTTTCCCATAACCTTTTATAACCCTGCTGCTTGCGGGTATTGTTCCATGTTAGAAATAGTAGGAAGCAGAATAATAACCTTATATAAAAAGGGATATTGGGGCGCTTCCAAATTTTGTGGGCCCCTTCCACCATTACGCACTTCGCACTACTCACTCAAAAACAAAAGCCGCTATCCGAAGATAGCGGTCTTTTTATTTCTTATCATATTTCCTATCATATTAGAATCCCAAGATGAAATATCTGACTTCAATGTAGCCAGCAGAAACGATCAGGGAGAGAATCATCAGCGGGAAGCACCATTTCATAAAGGTACCGAAGGAAATATTGAATCCTTCTTTTGCTGCGATAGCTACCATGATGACGTTTGGAGAAGCACCAATCATGGTCCCGTTGCCGCCGAAGCAAGCGCCGGTAGCCAGTGCCCACCACATGTAGTCTGCATGGGTGGCATTCATGAGAGCCTGCATATCGTGAATCAGCGGAATCATGGTGGCAGTAAACGGAATATTATCAATGAAGGCAGAAGCAATGCCAGAGAGGAACAGAATCAGGTAGGTAATCAGGTGCAGGTCGCCGTTGACCAGAGCAATACCATGCTGTGCAATGGCGGTGATGACGCCCGCATTTTCCATACCACCGACCAAGATGAAGAGCCCCATGAAGAACATCAGGGTATCCAGGTCGACTTCTTTCAGCGCATCTTCTGGGCTGATATGGCAAACAAAGAGAGCGACGATACCACCGGTCAGTGCGATGGTAGCAGACTGCAGACCGAAGGTGCTGTGTACAACGAATCCGCAAATGGTGAGGCCCAGAACGGTCAGAGAGCGGTTGAAAATCATACGGTCTTCGATAGCAGACATCACATCAATCTTATCCAATTCACTCTGCGGCATAGGTACGGAGTGAAGCTGTTTTCTAAAGATAAACAGAATAGCCACCAAAGTGACAGCCATGGTAATCACAACCACTGGAGCCAGGTTGATCAGGAAGTCGTTGAAATCCAAGTGGGTAGCAGAACCAATCATAACGTTTGGCGGGTTACCAATCATCAAAGCGGTACCACCGATGTTGCACATCAGAATTTCAGAAACCAGAATCGGTACCGGAGACATACGAAGCATACGGCAAAGGGAAATGGTCATCGGCGCAATCAGAAGAGCAGCGGTGACGGAGTCAATCATAGCTGCCCCAACGGCGGTGACAATAGAAAGGAGAACTAGCAGTTCCCTCGGTGCCCCTTTGGACATCTTCATAGCCCACAAAGCCAACACGCGGAAGAACCCGGATTTCTTTACTACAGAAATCAGAATCATCATGCCGCATAACAGGCCGATGGTATTGAAATCAATAAACTGCTTGATGGCCTGGTCCTGGGTGACAAAGCCAAAGTAAACCATGGCACCGCCACCGAACATGGCGCAAATGGTACGGGGAATCTTTTCCGACATAATCCCCACGTAAGTCAAACAGAAAATACCAATAGCTAAATAAAACTGTACTGTGCTGCTCATGGAATATCAGAACTCCTCTCGTGCTTAGCTAAATGGGTAACTTGCGACGAGTGACTCGTAACCAGACCACGCGGTTCCAGCTACGAGTCACCAGTCGCCAATCACCTATTTCTAAAGGCTTGCTTCGATAACAACTTCATTCTACCACAATGCATAGAAGAAATAAATAATCCACTCGCTTTGTTTTCTAGGAAAATATATAACTTGCACCTTATCATTTATTTCATAAAGCAAGAACTTCCTATTTATTTTTGCACATAAAAACAGGCCCGGCCATCTTCTATGATATAGAAAATGATCCAGACCTGTTATGCATCCCTGGCAGGGGTAGGTAGAGTCGAACTACCGATAACGGAGTCAAAGTCCGTTGCCTTACCGCTTGGCGATACCCCCATAAATACGGTAAAAACCGATATTCAGGTAAAAAAAAATGGGGCGAGTGGTGGGGCTCGAACCCACGCATAACGGAGCCACAATCCGCCGTGTTAGCCACTTCACCACACCCGCCACATATTGGCGTCATATCGCTTTTCGCCATATGACGTTGTCAATTATAGCATATAGGAAATACTTCGTCAAATACTTTTTTATTCTCTTCTTTCGCCCCCGCATAGAGCTCTATGAATTTAAAAATTTCAAGAAAGAGGTATAGAAAAAATCAATACAGGATTCTTAGGTTACACAGGTTGCTCAGGTTGTGTAAGGTTCTTAAGGTTCTTAAGGTGCTGAAGGTGCTGAAGGTGCTCGAACGTGCCAAAGAACGCACTGCTGTTACGTTAAGAGAAATATGCGATGACTTCATTTGTGTCAAAGTTTCTCAGGTTGCTCAGGTTGCTCAAGTTTCTCAGGTTCCTCGAATGTGCCGCTAACTAGGGAAACACTGATTTAATCATGGTTTGGAATTATTCTTGAATTTTTATTCAAAGCGAGGAAAGGAAATCCGCGAATAGCGAGCTATTTAAGGATTTTCTTGACGATGCTTTGGATAAAAATTCATATAATTTCAGACTCTTTGATTAAATCAGCGTTTCCCTAGATTCGTCATTTCGACCGATCGCATTTGTGCTTTGTGATGTAGACCTCATGAAATACGATGTGCCCCTGAGTGGAGAAATCTCGCAGCACCAGAGGGAAAGGCGAGCGGAATCCTTTCGCTTCACGCGAAACAAAGATCCCCTTCCTCTGGAAGGGGACAGAACATGAGCGAAGCGAAATGTGCCAGGGGATAGCCCGCACTAGCGGCAGGAAAACCATTTATCGCTACTCCCTTAGGCGTCCTCTCTGGCGGCTAGACTAACTGTTTCTTCGTCTTCCTATCCCCCTTCCTGCAATATCATTAAGTTAAGCAAAATATGTAATGATTCCTTTCGTGGGAAAGGTTCTTAAGGTTCTAAGGGTTCTGAAGGTTCTCACGGTC
>DBLC01000133.1:1675-11793 GCA_002297935.1 Dialister sp. UBA734 | reverse complement strand
CCGAGTAAAATTTTACACTAAGGCGTAATGGTGGTAGGGGCGCATCAAATTTGGAAGCGCCCCAAATATAAAAAGGTTATGATTCTGCCTGTTTCCACTTTCCAACATGTAAAATTTACCGCTTACGACTAGGTTAAAAAGGTTATATAAGGTTACGAAACTTGCGGTAAGCACATAACCTTGTATAACCCTTTTTATTGGTGACTGGTAGACTGGTGACTCGCGACTGGAATTGCATTTTCCTAGTCACTAGTCACTAGTCACCCAAATCATATAATTTGCGGCGCTTTATAAATTGTGCGCCGCTACCTTCATTACGCACTACGCACTTCGCACTTCGCATTCAAAAAGCAGTAGCGGAATTATTCCTTCATCACGGTTCCATCGGCCAGTGTGATGGTGTGTCCATTGTAATTGATGGTGCCCAGGTTAAATACACTGGTGGCTTTGGAGTCAGCGGTCAGGTTCCAGGTAGAGCCTTCAGCGATGAAGATGTCCGCATTGGTCTTGTACGGAGTGCCGCCTTCTGCGTTGTCAATGATATCGATGGCACCGGTCCAGGTGGAGTTATCCCGAATGCTGAGGTTGATGTCGGAAATAGAGTCCACCAGAATATTTCCTTCCAAGGTCTGATTGCCCAGAATCATTTCCACATGGCCGCCGTTGCTGCCAGGATCGCCCCAACCGAAGGTGCCATTATTTCCTACAATGGTCAAAATTGGCTGTGTTTTGTCCTGTTCCAAGGTGGTATTTTCCAGGGTAATCTTGCTCCGTGTGCCGGTCACATAGAACATGCCGCCTTTGTGAGAAATCAGATGAGAGCCTTTGGCTTCAAACTGCTGGGTTCCCATAGTGCCAATGGCATCCGCATCGGAGTACATGACAATATTATAAGGCAGAGAACCGGTTTCATTGCCTTCCAAAGTGGCATTTTCCAAAGTCAGTGTGTTGTTATTTCTAATCACTGCTGCTTTGGTGTTCTGTGCATTGACGGTGCTGTTCGTCAGTGTCACGTCGCCAGAGGTGTACACGCCGTGGGCATTCTGTCCGGTGGTGGTAAACTGGCTGTCTTCTACGAGAATGATGCCCCCATTTTTAGACACTTTCAGTGCCGGTGCGCCATAGCCAGCGGTGCTGCCGATGGTGTTCTTCACCTTCATCATGGCCCGTTCGGACACTTCTGCGGCAGCCCCATAGTTTCCTGTGGTAGCAATGGTGCCGTTGGTCAGGTTGATATAGGTGCCTTTGCTATAGCCATAGGCACCGGTGGCTCCCAGTCCGGATGTAGAAATCTTCGCATCAGTCAGTGTAGCGTGACCGCCATGGGTGACCAAGAGGGCCGCATTGAGGCCGAAAAGGTCGCTGCTTTCATTGCTGCTAGCATCGCCGGATTTGGTCAGCGTATCGCCGGTAGCAGAAATATAAGCCATGGAAACCCGCAGGGCATTTTCATCGGTCTTGTCCGAAGTATAGGTCATGCCATCATAGGTGCCATCGCTGGTGAGTTCATTGGCTGCGGTGCCCTGATCGGCAGTGTACTTGGCCGCCGGAGCAGGGGTCGGTTCCGGCTCTGGTTCTGGTTCAGGCTCCGGTTCCGGCGTAGGTTCTGGTTCCGGTTCAGGAATCGGTTCCGGCTCCGGTGCTTCCGGTTTCGGTGCTTCTGGAGACAGATTCTTGAACGTGCCAGATTCTACGGCATTCTGCACATCTGGCAGGGTCAAAGATAAGCCTTTCAGCAAGGCATCGGTATAGTTGACTTCTTTGGTTGCGGTTTCTGTCTGGACCGCTGGAGCTGTTTCTGCCGGTGCCGCAGCGTCTTCTGCCCATACAGACGATACGCCAGTGCCAGTGATAGCCAGTGCGCAAAGCAGTGCTGTCAGTTTGCTATGTTTCATAGATTTCCTCTTTTCTTTGAAAAGTAAGCGGTTGGCAGTTAGCAGTTGGCAGTGAATCTACTAAAATATTTCAGATCCCCCAATCTCACTTACCGCCTACCAACACCTACTATATATCATTAAAGTATACTTATCTATCCTACAACTAACCATCATTTTACAACATTGTTGGATAGTTGTCATTATTTCACAGAAAAGGTTTAGGAAATATTATAAAGTTGCTTATAGGCAGCTGGCAATTGGTAGTAGACAGTTTACGGTTCACGGCTAACGGTTCACGGTCCACTGCTAACGGCTAACTGTCAACCGTTAACCGTCAACAATCCCTTGAGAACCCTTTCTTCTCATGCTAAAATAAGAAAAGGAAATGTAAGGAAACGGTTGTAGGCAAATCAACAACCAACAACAGTATGACAGGAGGCAAATATGCAGATTCAAGTCATTGACCACCCACTTATTCAGCATAAGCTGACTATTATGAGAAAGAAAGAAACCAGCTCCGGTGAATTCCGCCGTCTGCTGCAGGAAATCACCCTGCTGATGGGCTATGAACTGACCCGTGATCTCCCACTGGAAGATGTAGAAATCGAAACCCCTATGGAAAAGACCATTGGCAAGCAGGTAGCTGGTAAAAAAGTAGGCATTGTACCGATTCTTCGTGCTGGCTTTGGCATGGTAGAAGGTCTCACCGAACTGATGCCCTCTGCCCGCATCGGCGTTATTGGTATGTATCGTGACCCGGTAACCGCCAAACCCATCGAATACTATTGTAAACTTCCTGATGTAGAAAACCGTGATTTCATCCTGGTAGACCCAATGCTCGCTACCGGTGGCAGCGCCGTCGCAGCCATCGACATGATGAAAAAACGGGGTGCTAAGAATATCAAATTCATGTGCCTCGTAGCCGCTCCAGAAGGCGTCGAAGTAGTCAATAAAGCCCATCCAGATGTGCCGATTTATACCGCCGCTCTGGACCGCCAGCTGAATGAACACAAATACATCCTCCCAGGCCTGGGCGATGCAGGAGACCGTATATTTGGCACAAAATAAGGCAGTGCTAAAAAATGCGTAATGCGAAGTGCGTAGTGCGTAATGAAGGTGACGGCGCACAACTTATAAAGCGCCGCGAATTATATGATTTAGGTGACTAGTGACTCGTGACTGGTGACTAGGAAAATGCAATTCCAGTCACAAGTCTGCCAGTCACCAATAAAAAGGGTTATACAAGGTTATGAAACTTACGGTAAGTACATAACCTTGTATAACCCTTTTTAACCTTTTATCTAACCGTACACATGATATGTTAGAAAAAAGAAAACAGCAGAATGATAACCTTTTATAGTTCGCGGCGCTTTATAAGTTGTGCGCCGCCACATCCATTACGCACTACGCATTACGCATTACGCATTTTCCCGCATTATCCCAGCTTCTCAATAATCCCTTTCGCCCACGCGCGATTGATGTGCAGGTCATTTTTCGATGCAGCTTCGATGCGGTCCAGGGCGCTGTCTTTGATGGCTTTGTACAGGGCTTCATCAAATTCCATGGAAGCCACCATCTGGCCCTGTTTGCGGAAAAGGAATCCGTGGGCCCCGTCTTCGTTGGTAGCGAAATAGATTTCATCAATTTTCTTGTCTTTATAATGGGCATCCACATTGTCCCAGATGGAGCTTTTAATGATTTCTACAATGCGGTCGTCAAAGCCGGCGTCCAAGATGAGCAGCTTTTCTTTAAATTCATTGTAAGACATGACAATCCGTTTCTTGTATCCATCAAACGCATTGCCACGCTGGTCCAGGATTTGTTCCATTTCTTTGCAGTCAGAACCGTCGGCATTGACAAAAATCAGCACCTTGTCTTCCTGCTGGTGGTACAAGAAATTGTAATTCAGCATGGCCGTGGCACCGCATTCGGAGCAATGGAAACGAAAGGCTTCATCATTTCTGACTTTTTCTTTCATTTCTGGATTTTGCAACGTATTGATGCTGTCCCACACCAGGAAAGAAGTTTTCTTCCCACACTTCGGACAGGTAATCTCCTGCATAGCACTTTGTGACATATTCTTCTCCTTCTTAGGAAATACCGATTGAGAACATAGGTATATTATAGCAAAGGCGATACGGGTTATAAAGAGTGGATATCGTTTGTGTCTCTTGTACATCCCTCGCTGAGTAAAAGGTTATTACTCAAACTTCCCACCTGAAAAATATCATTTTGTACTGATATAATCTAATATCAGATACTATAACATACAGTAAACCGTGCTTGTCTGTTAGCCTTGTATGTGAACGCCCCAGACGCTTTGGCTCATTTCATACCGCTCCTCTTTCATATTGACTTTGGGAATACAACAAAGATTCTTCGACACGCCCTACGGGCGGCTCAGAATGACGCTAGCAAAAAAGCCTTTTGAGACATTAATAATACTACGGCTTCTCTGTTAGCCTCGATTTTGCTCACAATCGTTCTTTTCTAACCTCTAGCCCTACATGCTGCTTTCTGTCATCCTGAGCCGCCCGTAGGGCGATGTCGAAGGATCTTTGTGTTATTCCTTGGGAATGTTTGTTTTACTAATGGTATGAAATGAGACTTCTCGTTTTAGTATGCTTTCCATTGACACTACTTTTCTTTTAGATGCTAAATACATACGGATTCTATGAAATCACAATGTTTCTTTGATTTTATCGATATTTTTAACAGGCTTTATGGTGGGAAGTTTGAGTTATTACTCTACAGATTTCGTTTGCGTCATTTGTATGCCAACCACCTAGCAAAAGGTTATCATTCTGCCAATTTCACCAGCATTACAAATTAAAATACCGCTACAGTCAAGGTTATAAAGGGTTATCTCCAATGGTAGAAATACTCCTTATAACCTTGATTGTAGCGGCTTTTGATTTGTTAATGAAAACACAGCAGCAGAATCATAACCTTTTGCCAAGCGATATACATCGCCCATGTCTCAACTGACATCTGCAAAATAATAACCTTTTTCGCAAGTTGTTGCATTACAAAAGACGCAAGCAGACTCACGGCTTTGTTATCTTTCCCGCAATCGCCGACGCGGCTGCCACCGCCGGACTGGCCAGGTAGGCTTTGGCTTTCGGCGATCCGAAGCGGCCCAGGAAGTTCCGATTGTTGGTGCCCAGCATGACTTCCCCTTCTCCCATGAGAGCCATGGTGCGGCCTTCGCAGAAAGAGCAGTACGGCGGTGTCACCATGGCACCGGCTTCTACCAACGTCTCGATATAGCCCCGTTTCATGGCTTCTTCCATAATGGAATTGGACGCCGGAGTCACCACAAATTTCACAAAAGGATGGACTTTCTTTCCTTTCAGAATGGACGCAGCGATGGCTAAATCTTCCAATCGGCCATTGGTGCAGGAGCCTAAGCACACCTGGGTGATTTCCGTGCCTTCCACCTCCGACAACGGATGAATGTTATCCACGTAGGGCGGACAAGCCACCACCGGCTCCAAATCTTCTGCCCGGTAACGGAGTACTTTTTCATAGGCTTCATCATCGCCCACCTGTACCCAATCGATGTCCGCCAGCGGTTCCTTGCAATAGGCGGCCGTTTTTTCATCGGCAGGAAACATTCCTGCTTTGGCTCCGCATTCCACCACCATGTTGGAAATGGTCAATCGGGAATCGATGGACAAATCCGAAATGGTGGTCCCGCAGAATTCCAACGACCGATAGGTGCCGCCAGCGGCTTTCAAATCGCCCAGCACGCGGAGGATGATATCTTTTGCATAGACCCCTTTAGGCAGTTTCCCATTAATTTCTATTTTAATGGCTGACGGTACCCGAAGCCAAAGTTCGCCGGTTCCCCACAGGTAGGCCATTTCTGTATAACCGATGCCAGTAGAGAAACACCCCACCGCCCCATAGGTGGTGGTATGGGAATCGGTGCACAGAATGATCCGCCCCGTTTTCCCATAGCCCAATTCCGGAATGAGTTGGTGACAAATCCCGCCGGTGCCGTGAAAATCCTGGATGCCATATTTCTCACACAATTTATATCCATAGGACAAACTCCGCGGGTCTGTGGGAAGGCAGGCAGGATTCAAATGGTCATGGAAAATCACCAAACGCTCCGGATATTTCAAAGACTGAAATCCCATGTCTTCCAACCGCTTATATAATTTTTCTGTATAAATATCATGACACACCGCGTAATCTGGCTCTACTACCACCAGATCACCAGGCCGCAAATCCGCCGCCCCGGTATGTTTCATCAAAATCTTTTCCGCTATGGTATGACTACTCATATGTATCTTGTCCTTCTGTTTCATTTGGTATGAAATACGTATAAAAAGTTAGGAGTGAGGAATTAGGAGTGAGGAGTGATGGAAGGTGCGCACAGCTTATAAAGCGCCCCAATACCCCTTTTATAGGTTATTGTTCTGCTGATTTCCATTTCATAACATGCAAATTTTACCGCTTATCAAAAGGTTAAAAGGGTTATGTAAGGTTATGAAACTTACAGTAAGTACATAACCCTATATACCCTTATATAACCTTGTACTAGGCCGTATTTGTTATATGTCAGAAGAAAGAAATCTGTAGAATTATAACCTTTAAATTTTTCCGGCACTTTATAAGTTGTGCGCCGCACCACCATTTCTCACTTTTCACTTCTAACTATCTTTGATGTCGCTTTTTTACGCTCGCGACCAATCCTCCGTCCATAATCAGCCGATAGAGGTTTTCTGGCATTTTCGGGATGGGGTATTTTTTGCCGCGGTGCAGGATGTATTCATTGATCACCACTTTCACTGTATCTCCTTCGGTCACCTGGTCAGGCAGGGCGGGGCATTCGATGAGAAGGACCCCGTTGTTGATGGCATTGCGGAAGAAAATACGAGCGAAGGATTTCGCAATGATGCAGCGAATCCCTGATGTGGCAATCACTTCTGCCGCCTGTTCCCTAGAAGAGCCGCACCCGAAATTGCTGCCAGCTACGATGATATCGCCCTGGCGAATTTGAGCAGCCAATTCGGGCCGCAGCGGTTCAAACATGTGCTTTTTCACTTCATCCCAAGAAGCATAGGACAAATGCTGGGTCGGGATAATAATATCCGTGTCGATGTCATCGCCAAATTTCCAAACCCGCCCTTCCAATGTCATATCTTTCTGGGCCGGCTTTTCTTCTTCTCCGATGCGCCCAGAAAGCGCCGCTTCAATGGCCGTTTCCGTAGAAGCCAAGTAAATCCGTCCGCCCACGTCTCCGGCGTAGCCTTCTTCATTGTGACTGTCATTGGAAATCATCAGCTCTGTCTTTCCGATCATGGCCTGTTCATGGGGTGTGGCGCACTGGTTCAGCACCAAACCGCCGGCTTCCATGATGGTAGTCAGATAACCAGCGCGCGCCGCTTCGCTATAAACGGCTGCCGTATTGGGAGCTACCGACAAACGCACCTTCGGCGCCACTCGCCTTCCTTCCAACGCCTCGGCTGTTTTCTTGATATCTACTAAAAAGCCTCCATAGGCACCGCCGATGAAAACCGCCTGCACCGATTGGGCCGGCAAGGTATCCACCACATGACCCTGTCCCACATCCAAAGACGGCTGCACTTGACTCAAATCCAGAACCGCATCATAGGCTCCTTCCCAATCGGACGCCGCTTTGGCAGCGGTACCAACGGACAGTTTCTGCATGGACCCACAAAGAATCATCCACTCTTCCGCGGACAATCCTGTATTTCCATCAGAAAAAGCCACCGCTGCTCCTTGGGGCATTTTCCCTTTCCAGGAAGAAATAAACGCCCGGGCCGCATCTCTGACATCCGCGCCGTCCGGTAAATGACCAGTCACCTGGACACGGAAAAGCTGCCGTTCCTCCGCTTTCCACGTTTCCATGGTCAAAGCACGGGCCATTTCTTCCGGTGACAAACAAAGCCCAATGGCTCCCACTCCGCCGACCATGAACACATCCGGATCGCAGCTCAAAACGAGAGATTCCGCTTGCCATTCCTTTTGCAGCAAAGAGAACGCCATGCCTCTGCCATAATAAAAAGGAATCTGGTATTTCTTAGCAAAATCCATCAACTCCCGCTGTGCCAAAGACACCTCCGGCGAATTGGGCGGTACCTCCCGGTCCACCACCACGCACACCTTCTCCGGATGGGCCACCTTCTGCCCGCTCCGTGCCAGAATCCGCACAGTCTCCACCGCCTGATTGCCACTCAAAACGTATTGAGAAGGCTGCATAAACAGTTCTTCACTGCCTTTTTCCATATCAAATAAAACACTCAACTGCATCTGTATCACCTGCTTTTGTTTTTCCCTATTATAGCATGGAAAATGGGGTTGTTGTTGGTTGTTGGTTGTTGGTTGTTGGTTGTTGGTTGTTGGTTGTTGGTTGTCGGTTGTCAAGTTTAAACCACCTCATAAAAAAAGAGCCACCACATTAGGTAGCTCTTTTGATTTCCAAATCCCTAAAAAAATATTATTTCATTTCTGCTGCTTCTTTCAGCTTCAATACCCGGTCTTCTTCCATACGCTGGGTAGTGAAGCGGCTATGTCTGCCCAGTTCGATGTAGTAGAAGGCAATGCCGAAGAGGGACAGCACGGCGGCGCAGACGTAGACCGCGGAGAAGCCGTAGAGGGTCACCAAGTTGCCCAGCAGGTACGGGCCTACGCCGATACCCAGGTCGAGGAGGACGAAGTAAGTGGAGGTAGCCACACCGATCTGGCTGATGGGAGCGCAGTGGATGGACAGGGCGTGGCAGGCCGCGGTCAGGGTGCCGTAGCCAGCGCCCAGGAGAAGGCCGCCGGCAAGAAGCATCCAATCAGTTCTTGCCAGGGCCAGGGTCATCATGGAGAGGAAGGTCAGTACCAAAGCGGGATAAATCACAATGGAACCGCCTTTATGGTCCAGGAGCCAGCCAGCGATAGGGCGGCAAATGAGGGAAGTGAAAGCGAAGCAAATGAAGAACCAAGTACCGCCGACGGAAGACATGCCCAGGCTATTGGCGTATTCGCCCAGGAAGGAAAGGACCGTGGAGTAGCACACGCCGCCCACCATAGCGACGAAGGCAATTTGCAAGGATTTCTTGGCAAAGAAATAGGAAATATGCACTTTGCGGAATTCTTTCCGTTCTGTTTCGGAAATACGACGTTCTGGTACTCGCATGAAAAGGGACAGCAGGAAAATGATTCCAGAAAGAACCATGACCACCATCATAGCCGCGGTGAACATGTGCAGATTTACAAAGCTCATAGCCATGTATGGTCCGATGGCAGATGCCAAGGTGACGCCTAAAGTGAAATACCCGATGCCGGTTCCCATCTGGCTGTTTGGAATGAGTGCGGCCACAACGGTAGAAACAGCGGTGGAAGTCATCCCAAAGGAGAGGCCATGAATGAAACGAATAGCCATAAAACTTCCTACGCCCGGTGCGACCAGGTACAGGAAAGTGACAGCAAAGAAAAGAAGGGTACCGGCCAGAAGCATCTTTCTCCGTCCAAAGAAATCGATGTATCGGCCGGCAGGAATGCGGGCCACCAAAGCACCCACAATGAAAATACCGGAAGCCAAACCGGCCATTCCGATGTCAACGCCCCAGTTCACAATCGCATAGCTGGTGGACCAGAGCATTAGGAGAAAATGAACGATATACACAAGAAGATTGATTCCAATCCCAAACACATAATCTTTTGTCCATAATTTTTTAGACGAAACTGCCATACAATAATTCCTCCTAAGAATAATTCTTATAACAGCCTTTTTAGGCGCATTTGAAATAATAAAACTCCACAAAGTCCGTATTTCCTTGACCTTGCGGAGTCTATTCTATATAATAATTTCCATTTCGTCTAATGTCGTCCATGAATCAGAATTATGTACGATATGCATAATATAAACTAATCTTATATTAATCAATCAGTTATAACAGATAGAATCTATGATTTTCATAGTCATTTAACTATGTATTTTATCAGTTATGCACGTCATGCATGCTATTTTCATCAAAAGTTTCATGAAATTTTTCATGTTAATTTGAAAAATCCCCATAGTTACGTGTATAATGGATGGTAACGGAAGAAATCATTTCATGCATTGTGAGAATATTTTGTGATGAAAGGTTGCTCAGGAAACTCAGGTTTCTAAGGTTGCTCAGGAAACTCAGGTTTCTCAAGTTTCTCGAATAAGTTGATAGTGCTAGGGAAACGCTGATTTAATCATGGTTTCCCTAGCGTTTATTGGCACATTCG
>DBLC01000133.1:0-1670 GCA_002297935.1 Dialister sp. UBA734 | reverse complement strand
AACCTGAGCAGCCTTAGCAACTTGAGAAACCTAAATCCTCTAGCGAAATCATACCAGCTAACGCAAATCCTTAGAACCTTCAGAACCCTTAGAACCTTTTTCACGAAAGAAATCAAGGCCAGTACATTTATCGTCACAAAATCCTAATCCATAGGGTCTAGCTACCAATCCCTAATCCCTTTCCCGCCCCCAGTCACGAGTCACCAGTCACCAGTCACCGTTAGCAAAACGAAAGAAGGCACCCAGCATGGATCTCAATCAATTAGAATACTTTCGCGCTTTGGCCAATATTCGCCACTTCACCAAAGCAGCTGCAGAAATTTCTATTTCTCAATCAGCCCTATCCCGGTCTATCCAGAAATTGGAAGACGAACTGGGGCACCCCCTATTTGACAGAAAGAAAAAAGAAATCGTCCTGACCCCGCTGGGCCGGCGATTTCTTTCCCACGTAGAACGAGCGCTGAACGACATTGAAGAAGGCTGCCAGGAAATCGAACACGCCAACGATCCCCAAGGGGGCATCATCAATCTGTCCTTCATTCACTCCTTAGGCGGCGGCGTGCTGCCCCACCTGCTTTCGGAATACAAAGAACTCTATCCGGCCACCCGATTCAACCTGGACCAGAACAATTCCGCCATTTTGGCCAAAGACCTCATTGACGGCAAAAGCGACCTGTCCCTGGGATCCACCATGATCACCATGGAACACCTGGCCTGGACCTATCTGTACTCCGAAGAAATCTACGTCACCGTCCCGAAGCACCATCCCCTGGCGACCTATTCGTCGGTGACATTGAAAGATATAGAGAAATATCCCTTCATCACCATGAAACCCCCGTACAGCCTTCGCATCCTGACCGACCAATTTTGTAGTTTGACTGGCGTCCATCCGGAAATCATCTTCGAAGGGGACGATACCAATACCGTGGCCGGCCTCGTAGCCGCTGACCTGGGCGTGAGCCTCCTCCCCCGCATGATTGCCGCCGATGACCTGGGCATCAAGCAAATCCATATTTCCTCTCCTACCTGCAAACGAGAAATCGGCGTCGCCTGGAACATGACAAGACCCCTGTCCCCTGCGGCCCTGCGATTCCAACAATTTATCGTGAAACGATTTGCGAAATAAGGAATGCGACAAAATGTATTGAACCCATCTGGATATTTTATCCATCAGAGAATAGGTTATCATTCTACTCCTTTCGGTTGCATAACCACCAAGTACTATCGTTATCGTAGGGTTATAAAGGGTTATAGAAGGTTATTTGATCCTGCCATCCCCTTTTATAACCCGTATCTATCGGTTTTGTTATGGCAAGAGACCAATGATATCTTCGAGGATAACCCGCCCGTAGGGCCAACCTTTATCGCTACTAACACTGCGGGAAATAAAAAATAATGAAAATCTAATGTAAACAGGTTGTTTTTTAGGGTGGCTATTTCGTTTATATAGATAGAGGGAAAATGTTGATGGTTGTTTGTTGTCAGTTGTTGGGTTTGCCTGCCAAGCCCTTTTTGTGATAACCTGCTAAGAAGAAAGAGGCATTGGTTTAGGGTTTAAGGTTTAACTGCTAACCCATACCCCAAAAACCTTAAACCCATGCCGCTGTGTATTTGTGCAGATTGCATCAAAAGAACCTGGAGCATACACCTAACAACCAACAACAGACAAC
>DBLC01000073.1:33073-36200 GCA_002297935.1 Dialister sp. UBA734 | reverse complement strand
CATTCGAGAAATCTAAGAACCCTTAGAACCTTCAGAACCTTAAGAACCTTTAACTTCCAGCGAAATCATACCTACTAACGCAAATCCTTAACTTAACAACATTGCTTCCAAAGGAAAGGGATTTTGGGTGTACCAAATGATGGTTTCGGCTAGAGGTACATTCGAAGAACCTTCAGAACCTTTAGTACCTTGAGAAACCTGAGAAACTTGAGAAACCTGAGCAACCTCAGTAACCTGAAAATTTCCTATCTATAAATGTCATGCATAGTTAGTATACGATAGAAATTTGTTATAATGCGATTTAATCATTTACTTTCGGGGGGGGGTAATGCTATTCTAATACTAGATGGGCAATGTAAGCCGCGTAAAGATTTGTTTATAAAGGAGAATAAAATCTTATGCCGGCAGCATTGTGATAAAGGGAGTTCATTTTATTTCTCATATAGTTGAAAATCCTGGAGGGATCGGTATGAAGAAAGAAACAAAGAAACTCATGGTAGCTGGTATTGTAATGGCACTCTCCTGTGCGGCTTGGGGAAGTGTTCAGGCACAAGAATGTCTTCAATCAACGGGAACTAAAGATCATCAGAATATTACAGATACACCAAATGTAGTATTTGATAGTAAAACTATTCAAGTTCCTAACTATTCCATAAAAACTGCAATGTATGTTACAAATGGTGGGCAAATTGATATTAAAGCTGATACCATTAGATTTAATGGATTAAAAACGCCTACATTAAATGAGAGTGGTACATCAGACTATGCTGGAAGTAAATATAATGTTGGCTGGTTAGATGGCAATGGAACTATTAATTTGACGACTAAAGAATTATATGTTGGAAGCGTTAAGGATGGAAAGGGAACTGGCGATGATGGTTTTCAAATGAAAAATGCAAATAATCATTTGAATATCATTGCGGACAAAATTGTATCCTATACTGGGGATAGCTTTATTAATGCTCAGGGAACAAAGGCAAATTCTGGCAGTTCTACAGTAAATATTGGTACATCAGATCATCGAGTAGGCTACTTTGAGGCTCATACGACATGGGGGAAGCAGGATTATGGTGTAGCTATTCTGCAGGCCAATGAAGGAAATACGGTGAATTTATATGCTGATACAGTTATTTTAGATGGCTCTAGAAATGAAGAAGGTGGAGTTATCGGTACTGGTGGATATGGTACAGTCAATGTAAATGCAAAAGATTTAACTATTGACGGAAATATTTGTGGTGCTTACGGTTTAATGGCGGATCCTGGGAAAAAGGCATCTTTAAATATTGTGACGGATACTTTACATATGACGGGGGATGTCAATGTAGGTTCTGCTGGTGAGGGGCATAGTGATTTCTCTAGAAATACAGAAGTCAGCATTACAGCCAATACATCAGCGGTGATTAATGGTGATATCAATGTCGTTGGCAATACAAGCAATGCTGTTGATAAGGATGGGCATAAGAAAAACGATAATACTAATGATTCTAGTACATTGAATATTACTTTCAATGGCGATTCTCAAATTAATGGTGATATCAATGTCTTCGGCTCTGATAATGATAGTGAAACACAGGATGTGACTGTTAATTTAGGTGGTTCCGGAAATATGACTGCATCTAAAGGAAACTATTATGTTTCCAACAATGCCAATGTAAACTTTACCGGTGGTCAATGGGCTATCAATGAATGGGGAAAACCTGAAGGAAAAGAGTCTGGGAATGCAGCTATCAAATCTGGTGCATCTGTAGATGTAAATGCTGCTGGTATGGAAGTAAATAACTTAGAAGTTTCAGGTACAGTCAATTTGAAATCTGATGGCGATAAGTTGGCTGGTATTGCTGCTACAAACTTAAGTGGTGATAAAGGTATCATTACTACCGATAGCTTAGATAATGAAATCTTGGCAGAAAATAGTACAGCTAAGCAGCTTACCGTAAAAGGCAACGGCGCAATTGCTGATGAGATTGCAGCAGATGCTTCTAAGGCGGCTGATTTGGCCAATGTGGTTGCTACAGGCACAGAAGAAAATAGAAAGACGGTTGCTTCGGAAATCAAAGCCGATGCTGGTGTCATCAGTGGCGGTTACGAAGCAAAGGTGGACGAAAACGGTAAAATCGTTGATGCCCATGAATATGTCAATACGGACAACCAGGCCATCAGCAATATGGCAACCATTTCTCTTATGACTTGGCGCCAGGAAAATAACGATATGAATAAGCGTCTCGGTGAACTCCGTGCTAGCCAGGGAAGCCAGGGCGTTTGGGCTCGTATGGCTCGTGGTCAAGCTAAGTATGGTGCCCAGAGCATTAAGAACCAGTACAACTATTATCAGTTAGGCTATGATAGCAAGATTTCCGGTGACTGGATTTTGGGCGGCGCTTTCACTTATACCGATGGTGAAAGCAGCTACACCAATGGCACCGGCACTAACAAACACACCGGCTTTGCTATTTATGGTAGCAACCTGCGTGATGATGGCAGCTTCATCGATATCATTGCGAAATACGCTCATATGAAGAATGATTTCGATGTCAATGGCGGCGTAGGCACTGGGGATTACAGCACCAATGGATACAGCTTCTCTGCAGAATACGGTAAACGTTTCCAGCAGGAAGGTTTCTGGATTGAACCACAGGCTGAATTGACCTATGGTAAAGTTTCCTCTGCCGATTTCACCACCAAGAATGGCGCTTCCGTTCATCAGGATAGCATGGACAGCTTGGTAGGCCGTTTGGGATTCTCCCTTGGCAAGGATATCAAGCAGGGCAATGTATACGTCCGTGCTTCCTATCTCTATGATTTCCAGGGCGATACCAATGTTACCATGTCTCAAGTAGGGGGAGCATCTCGTTCCTTCAAGACAGACCTCGGTGGCGGCTGGTGGGAATTTGGCGTAGGCACCAACTTGAACCTGGGCCATGATACCCATTTCTACTTGGACGTAGAAACCACCGCTGGCGGTGATGTAGATACCCCGTGGCAGTGGAACGCTGGCGTTCGCTTCTCCTTCTGATGTAGAGGCGTTTTAGAAAGCAGAACTGTTATTTTTAGTGGCTAGTCATTCATTCGCTTTCTGTGAAAAAGTGCGTAGTGAGTAGTGCGGAGTGCGTAGTGGTGGAAGGGGCGC
>DBLC01000073.1:12796-33051 GCA_002297935.1 Dialister sp. UBA734 | reverse complement strand
TGGAAGCGCCCCAATACCCTTTTTTATAAAAAATGAAATCGATGCAAGGATATTTGCCAAAATTTGTAGAAACCTGTGCACTATTCATTCGTACAATTATACAATACTACTCGATACATGTGAGCTGTATAAATTATTGACCGCCCACTATTTAGAAAAGCACTATCTAGTAAGATCTGATTCTTGCGAGATAGTGCTTTTTGTTTTTCTGAAATCATGTGAGGTGCATAATGCATTATGGTTCATTGTTTCACAAAATGTTTTATACTGCTAGGAGCGTCTATTCTCTTTGTATTCCTTCTCATGCAAATCCGTAACTTCCCAGTATACGCGCCTTGTGCTATACTCTTCCTATTATATGAAATGTAAATAGTGGTTGCTTATTAATTCAAACTTCTCAACCTAGAATCTATTAAAGGTATCGATAAAATCGAAGAAATATTGCAATTTCACAGGATCCTTAAATATTTTGCTTCCAGTAGAAAAGTCGTGTCATTGGAGGGCATACTAAAACGGGAAGTCTCATTTTATTCCATCAGAGAAACAAACAGCAACATGGAATAACACAAAGATCCTTCGGCATCGCCCTACGGGCGGCTCAGGATGACAGAAAGCAGCATGCAGGGCTAGAGGCTAGAAAAGAACGCTTGTGAGCAAAATCGAGGCTAACAGAGAAGCCGTAGTCTTATTAATGTCTCAAAAGGCATTTTTCACAAGTGTCATTCTGAGCCGCCCGAAGGGCGTGTCGAAGAATCTTTGTTGTATTCCTAAAGTTAATATGAAAGAGGAGCGGTATGAAATGAGCCAAAGCGTCTGGGGTGTTTACATACAAGGCTAACAGACAAGCACCTTTAACTGTATGTTATAGCACCCGATATTAGATTACATCAGTGCAAAATGATATGTTTAGGCTGAGTGGTTTGAGTTAATAGCATTGCTTCTACAAGGGGTACATCGCTTATCGCTTATTCAACAATTATTTTTTCTAGAAAGTGATTTAATGAACTGTCATTAAATAGGAAATGAGGAATGTCATATGCATACCATCCAACGGCACGAAGTGGTCATCCTGGGACTTTTGACCGGGCTGGCTGTACTTTTATCTTATATATTTGCCATTCAGACGCCTTTTGTGCGCATCACTTTTGGTTTTCTGCCCATTGCCATTGCGGGGGCGCTCTATGGGCCTTGGAAGGCGGGGCTGGTGGGGGCCATGGATAATCTGATCGGTACCGCTATCATTGGGACCAGTATTTTCTTTCCTGGATTTACACTGTCTGATTTTCTGACCGGTTGGATTTTCGGCTATTTCCTCTATGGGAGAAAAGTGAAATTTCCTTATGTGTGTATCCCGTTTCTGCTGGTCATGGTTCTGATTCACCTGGGCCTCAATACGCTGTGGTTGGTGTTGTATTACGACAAGGCCGCATCGGCGATTTTTGTGAGCCGGCTCATCAAGAATGTGATTTGTTTCCCCATGGAAGTGGGGCTGTTCTTGGTGGTGTATCGTTCCATTGAGAAATGGATGAAAAGAGAGATTTAGTGAGAAGTTAGAAGTGAGAAATGATGGTGGCGGCGCATCAAATAATAAAGCGCCGCAATATCTTTTAGTAGGTGAGGTCGTAAACAGGGATTAGTAGCTAGGACCTAGGGATTAGGGACGCGAGCGAGACGCTTGTGCTTCTGTGGATAGAGTCATATTTCCAAAATTCCCAGGGCCTAGCTACTAGCTACGAGTCACCAGTCACGAGTCACCAGTCACCAAACCATCACATATTTTATTATGAATTTTTCTTGTATCGGAGAAAAATTCATGATAAAATACTAAAAAACATTATAAATGAACTATAACAGATGAATCACGAGCCGGCGGGGAGAGAAGGAATGTTTATGGCTGGGAAAATCAAAATACGGGTGATCAGTAAATGGAGTACCATCATCACCATTGTACTGTTTGTTACGTCTATTGGGATGGCGATGTGGGGGCACCAGCAGTATAGGGTGCTGCGTTCTTCCATGCAGGATTATATCGACTGCCGCTATGCGGTGCAGGAGTTGCAGCAAGGGTCGGATATTCTGACCAGGCAGGTGCGATTGGCCGCTGCCACGGGGGATCGGAAATATATCGCTGCTTATTTTGAAGAAGCCGATGTGACGAAAACCAGAGAAAAGGCACTGCAGGACCTGGCGAAGTTGGACGACCATTCGGAATCGCTGCAGGCTTTGCGTCATGCTCTGTCCACATCCAGAAATTTGATGAATTTAGAATATTACGCCATGCGGCTCATCGAAGAGAGCGAAGGGGCGGACAGTTCTACTTGGCCGGAGGAAATACGAAAGGTGCAGTTGAAGCCGGAAGATGCTAGTCTGTCTTCGGCGGAAAAGCTCGCTAAGGCTCGGACCTTGGTGATTAGTCCGGCTTATGAAACGGCGAAAACGGAAATTTCTGACCAGGTGGGCGAAGCGGCTTCTGCTTTCAGTGAACTCATTTATGAACGGCAGAATCGGGCATCCGATTTGTTTACAAAAATTTTCTTTGTGATTCTGGCCGGGATGCTGGCTTTTGCCCTGATGATGCTTTCGCTGTGTCTCGTGATGCGTCATTGGATTGTGAAGCCCCTGCTTCGTTACAACAAGGATATCGAAAAAGATTCCCTGCTGTCCGTCGGTGGGGCCTATGAGCTGGAAAAATTGGGCAAAACTTATAATCGGATTTATAAGGAAAACGAAGAACGGCAGAGACTTATCAAACACCAGGCAGAGCACGATCCGTTGACTGATTTGCTGAATCGTGGCTCTTACAACCAGATTTTCAGTTTATATGAAAAAGACAAAAAAGATTTCGCTTTGATTTTGATCGATGTGGATATTTTTAAATTGGTCAATGATAACAACGGTCATGCGGTGGGGGATGAAATCCTGAAAAAGGTATCCCGCTTGCTGCTGGAAACCTTCCGTGATATCGATTACATCTGCCGTATCGGCGGCGATGAATTTGCGGTCATCATGGTAGAAATGACCAGCGATTTGACACATACCGTAGTGGATCGAATTAACGCTATCAACGAAAAACTGTCCCATCCGACGGACGGCTTGCCTGCTGTTTCTTTGAGTGTCGGTGTGGCCTTTACAGACCGGAAGAATCCAGGGAAGAGCCAGTTCACCGATGCGGACCAGGCACTGTACTATACGAAAGAACATGGAAAACACGGGGTGACGTTCTATCCGGCACCTAAGGAATAGCGCATAATGCGAAGTGCGTAGTGCGTAATGAAGGTAGCGGCGCATAAAGTTTGGAAGCGCCGCAAAGTTTTTAAAAATAAAAAGGACTTGGTGAAATGTGGCTATTTCGACCGAGTCCTTTTTTGCTTGCTCAATTATAGCTTTTATCAAAAGGTAACATTATTTTTCTGGTGGGAAACTTGAGACAATCGTGTATAATACAATCACGGAGATAAAGGTTGGTGATTTTTATGGATACAGTTCCGAATCAGGTTTCTGTCGATGAAGATAACAAATTGCAAGAAAGTGTTCTTCGCTATTCTAAACAAACATTACAGGCTATGGCAGAAGCTCGCCGTATTTCTAAAGAGTCTGATGTACCTGGTTATACCAGTATGGATACATTGAAAGAAGCACTTGATGGATGATTTTGAACGTTCTCTGCTGTAAAATTGCCATTCGTTTTGCTAGTAGTTATTGCTAGACCGTATTTTATGTCAATGATAGGTCCGTGGGGGATCACTCTTTTCATACCATGCCATTGGTAAGAAAAGCGATATCATCTCTAGCGTCATTTCGACCGATGGGATTTGTGTTTGGTGTTGATGCAGTGCAGTCCAGTACTATGTTAGACAAAAGTGGAGAAATCTCAACGCAGTAGCGGAAATGGTGACAACTGAGCCATTCCGTTATGGTTCAGTTCAGCTGGATAAAATTCCGCTGGAGAGTTGAGATTTCTCCACTTCTGTCTAACATAGTACCGAACTACTCTGCAGTGTCATTTTGCACAAATCCCGTCGGTCGAAATGACGCTGGAGAAAAACGTTCTGTATCAAATCATAGCAACGAGACGGCTTCTCGAGCGAAGTGAGATGGTATGTTATAGCAAGCTGCATCGTTTGGGTGATTAAGCCGTAATGGGATGTTTCTTTTAGCCCTTGCCGCTTGTGCTGATAAGATTTTTCCACTAAGGGGCGCATCTCATTTCAATCCATTTATACCATTTCGCACGAATACGACCGGTCGAAATGACGCTGGAGGTAGTACCGTTTCCTTAACATCTATTTTATAAAAAGGGGTATTGGGACGCTATATAACTTGATGCGCCCCTTCCACCATTACGCACCACGCACTTCGCATTACGCATTGTTTCAGAACAAGCGATGTCATCCCAAACAAAAAACTCCCGCCGAAGCGGGAGTTTTTCAATGCTCTGATTATCTGTCGGAGCTGTCTTTTTCTTTTCTGATGACGTCGTGAGCGCCGCCTTCTACGATGGAGGTAGCGGATACGAGGGTCAGTTTGGCTTTTTCCTGGAGCTGCGGGATGGTGATAGCGCCGCAGTTACACATGGTGGCTTTGATCTTAGCGCAGGTCTTAGCTACGTTTTCTTTCAGTGGACCAGCGTATGGTACGTAGGAATCAACCCCTTCTTCGAAGGCCAGTTTCTTGGAACCATCCAGGTCATAACGGCCCCAGTTTCTAGCACGATTGGAACCTTCGCCCCAGTATTCCTTCACGACGGTGCCGCCGACGGTTCTCTTCTGTGTCGGGGATTCATCGAAGCGAGCAAAGTATCTGCCCAGCATGACGAAGTCAGCGCCCATAGCGAGAGCCAAGGTGATATGGTGGTCGTATACGATACCGCCATCGGAGCATACCGGTACGTAAATGCCGGTTCTCTTGTAGTATTCATCTCTTGCCTGGCAGACTTCGATGAGTGCGGTAGCCTGGCCACGGCCGATGCCTTTGGTTTCACGGGTGATGCAGATGGAACCGCCGCCGATGCCGACTTTGACGAAATCAGCGCCTGCTTCTGCGAGGAACAGGAAGCCTTCGCGGTCTACGACGTTGCCAGCGCCTACTTTGACGTTTTCGCCGTACCGTTCACGGATCCAGTTGATGGTGATTTTCTGCCATTCGGAGAAACCTTCGGAGGAGTCGATGCACAGTACATCAGCGCCTGCGTCTACCAGTTTCGGTACTCGTTCTGCGTAGTCTCTGGAGTTGATACCAGCGCCAACGATGAAACGTTTCTGGGCGTCCAGCATTTCGTTCGGGTTTTCCTGATGGGAATCGTAGTCTTTGCGGAATACGAAACCATAGAGGCGGCCGTCTTCGTAGAGGACCGGCAGGGAATTGATTTTGTTGTCCCAGATGATGTCATTGGCTTCAGACAGGGTGATGCCGTAGGTGGCTTTCACCAGTTTGTCTGCTGGGGTCATGAAATTTTTAATCTTTTCGCTCTTGTCCATACGGCTTACGCGGTAGTCTCTGGAGGAAACGATACCCACCAGTTTGCCGTTGGAAGTGCCATCTTCGGTGATTGCGATGGTGGAGTGGCCGGTCTTGGCTTTTAGGGCCAGTACATCGGCTAAGGTATTTTCTGGAGAAAGATTGGAGTCAGACGGAACGAATCCTGCTTTCTGTGCTTTGACTCTGGCAACCATGGCTGCTTCTTCTTCAGGTGTCTGAGAACCATAGATGAAAGAAACGCCGCCGTTTCTAGCCAGTTCCACTGCCAGTTTTTCACCGGAGACAGCCTGCATAATTGCAGATACCATAGGAATGTTTAATGTAATAGCCGGTTCTTCGCCTTTTTTGTATCTTACCAGTGGAGTTTTCAGAGAAACATTTGCTGGGATGCAGTTACAATCGGAATATCCTGGAATGAGAAGATATTCGTTGAAGGTATGTGCCGGTTCATTAATATAGGTTGCCATTATTTCCTCCTTGAATAAAAAAATATAGGGACAAAGATATTAAGGTAAAATATACCCCTTTTGTCCTTTTTGGTCAAGTTAATTTTCGATGAAAATAGGTGACTAGTGACTAGAAAAAGTATAACCTAGGCACCAGTCACGACTATGACCAATTAATTTTTACTATTATAGCGTAAAATAAAACTCTTGGGTAGAGACTTTTTATAAAGGCAATGAGGAATGAGAAATGAGGAATGAGGAATGGTGGTGGCGGCGCATAAAATTTGGAAGCACCGCAATTTTATAAAAGGTTATTCTATCGATGAAATACTTTATCTCACTTTTCATTTAAATGGATAGCTAATAGGTTATTATTCTACAGATTTTGATAGAGTAACAATGAAAAATCCGCTACCATTGGGGTTATACAGGGTTACTATCATAGAGGCATAACCTTTTATACCCCTTATAACCTTGTTGGTAGCGGATTTTTTGCTTTGTTAAACGATAGGAATTTGCAGAATCATAACCTTTTATGCGTTTTCGTTATAATGCTAAATGACGCAATCAGTTTTGTATCATAAAACGGGAAATATGACAGACTGGAAATACGCATTGAGTTCTTCCGGCGTCTGTTTCATCTTATTTCTGACCCACCACTGGACCATTTCTACGAAGCTGCCGGAGATGTGATTCAGGAGGAAATCTTCTGGTACTTTGCCGGATAGTGGATGGTCTTTCAGCAGGTAATTGGCAATCAGCGTGGAAAGGCTGGCTTTGAAATAGCGGAGGAAGAAATCGGAGCTTTCTGACGTGAGCAGGTCTCTGACGTGATTCGTGTTGGCTTGGATGTGCTGCAGCAGGTGGCAGAACACAGGATCCGGTTCGCCTGGGGCCATGTGGGGGTCGCTGGTGTGGTTGTCATTCATGACGCCATCGATGATGTGGTCGAAAAGTTCGTGACACATTTCTTCCAACAAATCATCTTTGGTCTCGAAATGGGCGTAAAACGTACTGCGGCCAATATTCGCCCGGTCGATGATGTTCTGAATGGTGATTTTGGAATAGGATTTTTCGGATAATAACGCACTGAAGGCATCAAAAATAGCCATCCGTGTTTTCTGTTGTCTGCGGTCCATGGTATAATGTCTCCCCTTTTTGTATTGTCTAATAAGAAACGAAATGTTTTATATTGTATATAGTGTAAAGTATGGGAGGAGAAAAAGCAAATTTTTGTAAAGGTTATTATTCTGCACAATTCCATTTCTAACATACACCGTTTACCGCTTGCGACTAGGTTAAAAGGGGTATATAAGGTTATGTGCTTACCGTAAGTGTAAATATTGATGATAGATTTCTGGGACTTCATTTTTTTCCGTATCATGGCTATTGTTAAGGATAGCGGTATTATCTATACCGTCATTTCGACCGGTCGTATTTGTGCTTGATGATGTAGGAGGCATGAAACTGGATGTGTAGGAGAGATTTCTCCACTCAGGGGCACATCTCATTTCATACCTTATTCATCATTAAGCACAAATAGGATTGGTCGAAATGACGGTACGATGAAACCGTTAGTGTCTATTGGCACATGAATGGATTGGTTATATTTTCTACATACCATTGGAGACCAATATAAAATACCGCTTACCTCGGGGGTAAAAGGGGTTACGTTAAACCATAACCTTTTATACCCTTGAAGTAGGCGGTATTTTATCGTTGTTAGATTGCCTAAATCAGCAGAATAATAACCTTTTGACAGTTGGATTAAATGCCTAATGTATCCTGTGAAATCATTTCTGATACCCTTTGGTTGGAATTATAAGTTTTCAATGATCTTGACAAGAGCCGCCACATCGCTAGCGTTGGTCGTCCAGCTGGTGCAGAAGCGGATGATGCTGTGGGTGTCGTCGGCTTTGCAGCCGAATCCGAAGTTGACGGTTTCGGAAAGTTTTTCCATCTGGTGATTTTCAATGGTGAAGAAAATCTGATTGGTGGGAGAATCGAAGTAGAGGGGGAGTCCTTTTTTCGTCAGTGCTTCTTTGATTTCTTCTGCAAAAAGGTCTGCCTGTTTTCCGATTTGGAAATACAGGTCATTTTTGAAAAGTTCATCGAACTGGATGCCCAGCACTCTTCCTTTGGCAAGAAGGGCGCCGTGCTGTTTGATTAGGGTGAAGAAATGGGGAATTCGGTGCGGGTCAGGAATGACCACTGCTTCGCCCAGAAGAGCGCCGCATTTCGTGCCGCCGATGTAGAATACATCACACAGTTTCGCCAAGTCTGGCAGGGTCACATCATTGTCGCTGCTGCCCAGGCCATAGGCCAAGCGGGCGCCATCGACGAAGAGCGGAATGTGGTGTTTGTGGCACACGGTCGAAATGGCGGTCAGTTCTTCTAAGGAATACAAAGTGCCCCATTCGGTGGGCTGGGAAATATAGACCATGCCCGGTGCTACCATGTGTTCCCAGTTTTCATCCTGGTAGAAATCGGTGATGTACTTGTCGATGGTGTCGGCGGTGAGCTTTCCTTCTTTGGAAGGAAGTGCCAGTACTTTGTGACCGCCCCATTCGATGGCGCCCGCTTCATGGACATTCACATGGCCGCTGTCGGCGGCAACGACTCCTTCGTAAGCATGGAGCAGAGAATCGATGACCGTGGCATTGGTCTGGGTGCCCCCAATTAAGAATTTCACTTCCGCTTCTGGACAAGCACAAGCCGCGCGGATTTTTTCTCTAGCCGATTCGCAAATGGAGTCCGTGCCGTATCCGGCGGTGTGCAGCAGATTCGTTTCGGAAAGACGCTGCAAAATGGCAGGATGGCATCCTTCCATGTAATCAGAAGTAAATGGCAATTTTTCGTTTGACATGTTGTTGTTTCCTTTCTAAGTTAGTTTACACTTTGTATAGTCCCCCCTTTGGGGGGGAAGGTGGTAGGCTTGCCTACCAAAGGGGGCAGCTCTAGCGGGATGAAATACTATGTTTCTCTTGCCATATTGGTAATGCCCGCTCCTAGCGGTATATCGCGTTACACTAGCGGTACTACCGCTACGGTGGATGTCACCGGGTTCGCGTGAGGTGTTCATGGTGAAGTAAATCGCAAGAGCATCCCCCTCTGCCTTCGGCATCTCCCCCGACGGGGGCGATAAAAGCGGTGTGAACTTACTTACCGCTACTGTGGATGTCACCGAGCATGCGTGATATGTTCATGGTGAGGTAAACCGCAAGAGCAGCCCCCTCTTTAATTCTCCCCCGGCGGGGGAGATAAGACGCTAGTGCCTTGGTAGATAGAATCATATTTCCCAATCCCCAGTCACTAGTCACCAGTCACTAGTCACCAGATATGTACTCCTTTATAATCAGCAGTCCTTTTCGCAGTTTTTTTATATTTCCTGCAGAACACAGGGAGATGCGGAGATAATTTTGTTTGGCTTCTGGGGCGACTTGGAAGCGGCCGGAGTGGTACACGTGGACGCCTCGTTGGTACAGTTCTTGCTCGACGATGTCATATTTCTTGTGCCCTGGGATGGGGAGCCAGCGGAAATAGCTGAGGACTCCTTCTTGCACGCCCGGAAATATGGAATCAAAGAGGGCGCAGGCTTCTTTGGCTAGTTCGATTTTATGGTGTACCAGCGGATAGGCGTCGCCGGAGAGAATCAGTTCGGTGATCACTTCCGCATCCAGTGACGAGGTTTTGATATTCATATTGGAAAGACCGTGGAGCACCGTTTCTTTCAAATCGTCGGTATAGGCGGAAAAGGCGATGCGCAGGCCGGGGCAAAGATTTTTCGTGGTGCCGCAGATATAGAAAGCCCGGGAGGGGAGATATTCAAAGAGCGGCGGTGTGGGATGGCCGGTGGCGCCTTCTAGCCAACCGTACAAATCGTCTTCGATCAGTGTGAGATGGTGGCTCGTGATGATTTGGGCCAATCGTTTCCGCCGGGCGGGGGAAATGAAAATATTGGTCGGATTGGCCCCGCCGGGCATGAGATAGATGCCTTGGATGTTCTGCGTTTTGCACGCTTTGGCCAATGCATCGGGTTTCATGCCCTGGTTGTCTCCGGCAATAGGAAGGAGATGGAGACTCAGCATATGGCAAAGTTCAATGAAATTGCTGTAAGTGTATTCGTCTACGGCAATGGTATCGCCGGCCCGGAAGAAAGAGGTCAAAGCTACGGTCAAAGCATTTTCGGCTCCTGTGAAGATGGACATGTGGTCTGGATCGGTGTGAATTCCCATTTGAGACAACCAGCGATGACCGGCGGATAGGTGATGGGGATGACCGCGAATATAGCTGTAATCTAGGAGTTGCTTGAGATAACTCTTTTTCACCACCCGCCGCAATGCGTCCGCTACGGGGGCACTGTATTCGGAAAATCCGCTGACAAAGCTGAGTTCGATCACATCGCTGGAAATGACCCGTTCGGCGATGGTGATATCTCCGGAAGCATGAGGCGCTACAAAAGTGCCGCGGCCGACGATGCCATAGACAAGTCCTTTTTTCTTCGCCATGTTATAGACCCTAGTGATGGTGGTGTAGTTTAGGTCTAAATAATCGGCCAGCTCTCTTTGGGGCGGAAGTTTCGTCCCCTCCAGAAGTTCCCCCGATTGGATTCGCTGCTCCAGGTCTTGGGTCAAAGAGAGATAATAGGGTTTTGTCAATTTTTCCTTGTCCGGTTTCCAGGATAGAGGGTAATGGTCGAATGAATTGATGGGCATGTTTTTCCTCTCTTTGTTAGTTAGGAGTGACTGGTGACTAGTGACTGGTGACTGGTAATTGCTAACGGTTAACCGTTAACCGTTATGTCCTAATCCCTAGGGCCTAGCTACTAATCACGAGTCACGAGTCACCAGCTACATTGTTGTACATACAATTCTGAAATTGTCATTATCATATCGCTTGGTTAAAATAGAGTCAATCTGGTAATTGTATGAATTTGGGGAAGTTGGTGGCTGGTGACTAGTGACGGGGAACCGTCAACCGTTAACCGTTAACTGTTAACCGTTAATCGTTATTTCCTAATTCCTAGGGCCTAGCTACCAATCCCTAGCTACTCACCCTCCAGTCACCAGTCACCAGTCCCCAGTCACCTTAACACAACCCCATGCTATGCACCAAACGCATAGTATGGGGTTGTTTAATTTCCAATTATGCATACCTCTTTTTTACAATAAAGAATAGTGGTATAATTATTTCCATAAATTGTACATGATATCAATCAATGTATATAAAAAGAATATCCGAAAGCAGAAAGAGGATTTCTTTTTGCTTTTCTTCTTTTGAGAAGGGAGTCAATATTTATGAATATCCATGAATACCAGAGTAAGCAGATCATGCGGGAATATGGCATCCACGTTCCGGAAGGCTATCCGGCATTTACCGTCGAAGATGCGGTGGAAAATGCGAAGCGTCTGGATACCCCTGTGGTGGTAGTGAAAGCACAGATTCATGCCGGCGGTCGCGGGGAAGCAGGGGGCGTCAAACTGGCTCGCAGCTTGGATGAAGTACGGAAATATGCGAAGCAGCTGCTGGGAAGCACGTTGGTGACCCGTCAAACCGGCCCGCAAGGCAAGAAGGTGAACCGTCTTCTCATCGAAGCAGGCTGCCATATTAAGAAAGAATATTATCTCTCCTTTGTGGTGGACCGTCAGGCAGAATGTGTAGTCATGATGGGCTCTGAATCGGGCGGCATGTCCATCGAAGACGTGGCAGCCGAATCTCCTGAAAAGATTATTAAGGAATACATTGACCCAGTCATTGGCTTGGCTGATTTCCAGGCCCAGCGCATGGCCTATGCCCTTCATTTTGAAAAGCCAACCATCAAGAAAGCAGCGACTTTCATGAAATATCTCTACAACGTCTTTGTAGATAAAGATTGCTCTTTGGCAGAGGTAAATCCGCTGGTTGTGACCGAAGAAAATGACGTCATGGCGCTGGATGCGAAACTCAATTTCGATGACAGCACACTGTCCCGTCATCCGGAAATCGTGGCACTCCGCGATATCACCGAAGAAGACCAGAAGGAAAGAGAAGCGGCTGCAGAAGGACTGAACTACGTCAACCTGGGCGGCGACGTGGCTTGCATGGTCAATGGGGCAGGCCTCGCTATGGCTACCGTGGATATCATCAAAGAAAACGGCGGCGAACCGGCCAACTTCCTGGATGTAGGCGGTGATTCTACTCCAGAAAAAATCGTGGCCGCTTTCAAGATTATGTTGGAAGATGACCAGGTCCATGGCATTTTGATCAATATTTTCGGCGGCATCAATAAGTGCGATGTCATTGCGACCGGTATCGTAGAAGCCGCAGCCCTCCTGTCCGGCGGAAAAGAAGAATTCCCAATTCCGGTGGTGGTTCGTCTGGAAGGCAGAAATGTAGAAATCGGCAGAGACATCCTGCAGAAAGCCAATATTAAGAACCTCTATCCCGCAGCCTCTATGGACGAAGGGGCGAAGTTGGCAATTAAACTAGCAAAAAAGCAGTGAGAAGTTAGAAGTGAGAAGTTAGAAATGGTGGAAGGGGCGCATAAAATTTGGAAGCGCCCCAATACTCCTTTTTATATTATTATTGCGGCGCTATTTGAATTGTGCGCCGCCACCACCATTTCTCACTTCTAACTTCTCACTTCTAACTATGTGACTGAACAGTTTTCACTTCCATGTTAGATATAACGTATAGGAGAATATCATGAGTGTATTAATTCATAAAGACACAAAGGTTATCGTGCAGGGCATTACTGGCAAGGCCGCCCGTTTCCATACGGAACAGATGCAGAAATATGGCACAAATATCGTGGGCGGCACCGCTCCGGGAAAGGCTGGCGAAGTGTGCTGCGGTGTGCCGGTATTCAATACGGTTCGTGACGCTGTGGCTGTAACCAAAGCCACCACTTCTGTCATTTTCGTGCCCGCTCCGTTTGCGGCCGACGCCATTCTGGAAGCTGTCGAAGCAGGTCTGGAACTGGTGGTTTGCATTACCGAACATATCCCGGTAGAAGATATGGTCAAAGTACACCGTTACATGGTGGGCAAGAAAACCCGCCTCATCGGACCGAACTGCCCGGGTCTCATTTCCGTTGACGAAGCCAATATCGGCATCATCCCTGGACAAATTTACAAAAAAGGGCATGTGGGCGTGGTATCCCGCTCCGGTACATTGACCTACGAAGCCACTTTCCAGCTCACCAATGCAGGCATCGGCCAGACCAGCGCCATCGGTATCGGCGGCGACCCCATCAAAGGCACCGACTTCATCGACGCCCTGAAACTGTTCAACGACGATCCAGATACCAAAGCGGTTCTTATGATTGGGGAAATCGGTGGTACCGCCGAAGAACAGGCAGCCAAATGGATTCATGAAAATATGAAGAAACCGGTGGCTGCCTTCATCGCTGGCCGCATGGCACCTCCAGGAAAACGCATGGGCCATGCGGGTGCCATTATTTCCGGCGGCAAAGGAACCGCTGCTGAAAAAATTGCCGCTCTCAATGCGGTGGGCATTCCGGTAGCCGAAACGGTGGCCCATATCGGAGAAACCTTCATCGACCTGTTGAAAGAAAAAGGCCTCTACGAAGAATGCCATACTTGCTAATGCTGTGGAGTCACGACGGAATGAGAAATCATTGCGCCGTGGCTCTTTTTGCTTTAGTGAGGAGTTAGGAATGTGGCATGTGGTGATTCCGTTAGATGCATTGTTCATTCAAGTCAACTGTCAAAAGGTTATTATTCTACAGAAATAGATAGTCTAACAAAGAAAAATACCGCTCATACCAAGGTTATAAAAGGTTATAAAGGGTTATAAAAATCCAGCATAATAACCTTCTATAACCTTGATGCAGGCGGTATTTTTCCATCTGGTAGACTATTGAAGTCTGTAGAATAATAACCTTTTGGCCGTTGCCTTAAATAGATAATGTATCTAACGGAATCAGCACGGATAACCTTTTGATAAAATATGACTTGACTGAAACGGGAAATCCTATTATTGTTAAGATGATATAGTTTATCGAAAAGAAAAGGAGAGACCTATGTTTTCTAAATTTCAAGATTCCCTGCTGTTCCTCGTCCTGGGATATGGGATTTTCCGTATTGGTTGGGGCGATGGCTTTACATTAATGAATACTTTCATTCTGCTTGGATCCATCGTGGCCATTATTGCCATGATTCTTCGTCGAAGTGGCTATTTAGAAGAAGCGGAAAAGAAAAAGAAGGAAGCTATGGAACGGAAGGAAAAATAGTTTTATGGTGGACTGGTGACTGGTGACTGGTGACTGGTGACTGGTGACTAGTAATTGGTGGCTAGCAATGAGGATTTTGACGGTAGCGGGAAGGAAATTAGCGGTTATCTCCCTCGTCGGGTAATGCCCTTAAGTTAAGGATTTGTATCAATAGGTATGATTCCGTTGGAAGTTAAAGGGCTTTTAAGGTTCTAAGGGTTCTGAAGGTTCTCACGATTCTCAAATGAGATGATAACGCTAGCATTTATAGGATCATTCGAGAAACCTAAGAACCCTTAGAACCCTTAGAACCTTAAGAACCTTTCCCACGAAAGGTATCGCTGCATATTTTGCTTAACTTAATGACATTGCCCGGCAGGGAGCCAAGTCGCTGCGTTTATTTTCGTTAGTGACTCATTTAACCTTAGAAACTTGAGAAACCTTAGAAACCTGAGCCACCTGTTTTAGCAAGGAGTTGGAAAATAGTAAAAATGAATCTTGATCTATATATAGTACGAAAAATCAATGGTATGGCTGGACCGGTGCGTCGCTTTGATTTGATGATGGACCTGATTACCCGCTATGGCCATTGGGCTTTCGTGATTTATGGCCTTTTGCTGTGGTTCATGCCGGGGAAAGATAGGGAAAAACGGAGAAGTTGCTGCATACTTGCCTTTTTGGGCGTGTGCATCGCTTCGGTGATTTCTTACGGTATTGGAAAAATCTGGTTCCGCAAGCGTCCTTTTACCCAGGACTGGCGGATTTGGAATTTCACGGGCCATAAAGCCAATGCATCATTTCCCAGTAACCACACCATGAATGGGGCCGTGGTGGTGCTGGAACTGTTGGAAATGCATATGCCTGGGTCGAAACTCATGACCGTTCTGGCAGGGATTTTGGCCTTTTCCCGCGTCTTTGCGGGGATGCACTATCCCACCGATCTCATCGGCGGCGTTACCATCGCAGGAATCGTGCACTGGCTACTCCATCGCTGCGGCGTATTGGCCGTTTTGATGCCCTTGGTACGTTGGTGCTCTTCGGTGAGCGATTTCGTGGTGAAAAAGGTTCTATAGCGGTGGCATGGCTAATGGAACATGGAGAGGCAGTGTTCATGTAAAGGTTCTGTAGCGATGGCGTGGTTGGTGAAACATGGAAGACGGAGTGTGCATGCAAAGGTTCTGTCGCAGTGGTATAGTTAGAGAAATATGGAGAGGAAATGTGCATTGGAAGGTTCTGTAGCGGTGGTGCGGCTGTAAAAACAGGGAGATGATAGGTGTATCGAAAGGTTCTGGTTTCGAGGGAATCATTAGATTTTCAATGGAGTAGAACCCTAAGAACCCTAAGAACCCTGAGCGACCTTTAGCAACCTGAGCAACTTGAGTAACCTGTAATTAAGGAGGTGAGACATATGACAACCATCAGTGACAGTGGCAGCAAGATGTCTATTGTGCGTATCATCCAGGTGCTGCTGCGGGAGTCTGACAAAGACCATCCTTTGACGCAGCAGGAAATCATGAACCATGTAGAAGCAACCTACGGCATGACGGTGAGCCGCAAGTCCATTGGCCGCAATCTGTCCCGTTTGCGGGAGGCAGGGATTCCGGTGAAGTGCCGCGAGGTGCCGCGCATGGTGAATGGCAAGGAAACCAGGCTATCTTTGGATTGGTACTGGGACCATGTGCTGTCCTCCGATGATTTGAAATGTCTCATCGATTTGCTCTATTTCTCTCACCTGCCGGCCCAACAAATCAAGCAGTTGGCGGAGAAGTTGAAAAAATTACAAATCTGCACTTTTGAAGATGGAAAGGGCTGTGTGAAAAATTTGCCTGCTCCGAGCAAAGTGGTGGATTACGAGCCCCTTCTGGCAATGGTTTCGGAAGCGATTCGAGAGAAGAAACGGCTTCGTTTCTTTTACGACCATTATGAAGCGGACGGAAAGAAACATCACAACTACACCCCTTCCGGGGAGGACAAGCGGTATGAGGTGAGTCCTTACCAGCTCATTGCGTCGGACGGGCGCTATTATTTGCTGGGCAACCAAGAGGGCAGTGAGGAAATTTCTGCGTTCTATGTGGAAATGATCGCGAGCTTGGAAATACTGGAGGCCCCGGCCCGGCTGCAGAAGCAACTGGAAAGCCAGGCGAAGGAAGAAAAATTGTCCGATTTCCTGATGGCCTACCAGGGGGTTCATGCGGGGGGTCTGGAAACATGTACCTTTGAGGCCGATCGGCGTCTCATGAGTGACATTGTACTGGATTTCGGCAAAGCGGCCCATTTGGTTTCGGCCAGTCAGGATAAAGTCGTCGTGGAAGTGGTGGTGCAGACCGACGCTTTGAAAGCGTGGACTTTGAAGAAAGCGCCGGCGGCGAAGATTCTTTCACCGGCTTACCTGGTGAAGGAGGTGAGAGAGGCGGCACAGGAATTGGCCAGCCTCTATGGCATCGTATGATAGGAACCGTAGTGGCCGCAGTGGTAGGCCTATTGCTTCTGGTGCTGCTTCTCCCGGTGGGGTATCGTTTCTCTGTAAAGAAATGGGAGTTTTCCATCCAGGTCATTGTATTGCTAGGGCTTTGGAAAAAGAAACTCACCTTTGACTTTGCCGATGACGATGAAGAGGAAGAATTAGATGCTTCCGTGATGGCGGATATGGTGCGAAAAGCCGAAGCGGCCCACCAAAAACAGGCGGAACACAGCGAAGAAGAAACCAACCACCAGGACGGAGCGAAATATTTCCTGGGAAGCTCGGAAGAAGAGGAAACGGCCGACCATCCCTCTCATGGGGAACAATTCCGATTTGCCCTGCATAATGGATTGGTGGAAAAGGTCTTTTGTGCCGTGAGTGATTGTATCTCCCACGGCTGGCCCAAGCGATGGACCATCGAAGGCGAATTTGGCACCGGGGACCCCATGGAGACCGGCCTTCTTTGCGGCATGACCGCCGCCTTTTTCCAAAAAGAGACTAGCGGTATCGTTTGGAATTATTTAGATAAAGTGATCGATATCACCGGCGGAGGCCGGGGACGAATCATTCCACTTTACCTCTTATATATAGTTTTAAAATTGATCATTTCCAAAGAAGCCAGACAGTTCTGGCATTTTAGACAAGGGGGCACCCACCATGAATGATGAAGCAAGAAAACAGATTTTTGAAGATTTTAAAAAGATGGTCACCACCGAATCGGTGGTCGGACAGCCCATTTACTTAGGCGATGCCACCATCGTTCCGTTTGTCGATATTTCCTTCGGCTTCGGCACGGGTACCCATGGAAATACCACCACCGGCGGTGCGGGAGGCGGCAAAGTGACCCCCACCGCCGTGCTCATCATGAAAGGCGAACGGGTGGAACTGTTCTCCATCAAAAATGCCACTGCCAACGGCACCATCGATAAAGTGCTGAACATGGTGCCTGAAGTGATTTCCCATTTCACCAAGAAAAAGGAAAAGAAAGAAGAAGTCAGAGAAGCGGCCCTGAAAGAAGCCCACCAGGCCATGGCGGAAGAAGCAGAGACTGCGGCGTTGGAAGCGAAGAGCGACGCATAGGAGATTGGCGTAGAGTCTTTAGGAAGGATATGTGCTGAGTCAAGGGGTATTGTTGACGCCTTTTACTATGGCGTCACATGGTTATGTCACGGTTTGCGTAAGGGGTAGCCCTTCGGGCAGGTTATTGTTGAGGAGCTTCCTGCTGTGTCATAGGAAATTTACAAGGCTGGTTGCAGGGTTATACAAGGGGATGAAGCTATCTGTAGTCGTATAACCCTTATAACCCTTTTAACCCCTTGATAAACTGTATCTTTTCCATGTGAGGTCTACTAAGTCAGTAGAATAATAACCTTTTGACAAGCCGTATCTTTTCCATGTAAGGCATACCAAGTCAGCAGAATCATACCCTTTACCATTCGATGATAAATAAATCATAAGGAATTGCATATTTTGCATTCTACACCATTGACACTCTGAAACGATTAGATTAGAATTAAGGCATACTCGTAGTTCCCATAACTTGGGACGTTTACAGGAGGAAATACTATGAAAATGAATAAAGCAATCGCAGCTATTGCTGCTGGTATGATTGGCTTCGGCGCTATGTTCTCTGCTTCTGCTGCTGGCATTGGTTTCGTCAATTCCAATGCACTTCTGCAGGCTCATCCAAAGATGCAGAAAGCCCAGCTGGATATGAAGAACGCTGCCCAGAAGGCACAGGAAAACTTCAACAGCCGCAGTGCTGGCAAGACCGACCAGGAAAAACAGCAGATCGCAACCGAAATCCAGCGTGACCTGGACCAGAAAGAAAGATCCACCATGCAGCCGATTCTCTCTGATATCATGAAAGCTATCCAGTCCGTTCGTCAGGAAAAAGGCCTGGATGTCATTCTCGAACAGGGTGCAGTGGTTGACGGTGGCACCGATGTAACCAGTGCTGTAGCAGCTAAACTGGCTAAATAATTGACGCAAATGGAAAAAGACCTATGAGGCGTGTGTCTCGTAGGTCTTTTTATAATGAATGCGTAATGCGAAGTGCGTAGTGCGTAATGGTGGAAGGGGCGCGTTAAATTTGGAAGCGCCCCAATACCCTTTTTTATAAAGTTAGCCGTGAATTGTTAAATTGAAACAGCGAGCATATAGAAAAGGGCTTTGGGATTTGTAAAAAAATTCCTATAAGAGCAATATGGTGCGCTCGCTGGCCATCATTACGCACTACGCACTTCGCATTACGTATTTAAGTATAGTATAATGAAGTAAATTTCAATATTGTACAAAGGAGAATACTACTATGGATACATTGATGACACTATGCGAGGCCATGATTCATTATGACCGGGGCGATGCGAAACGAATTCATCACTTTCTGAAAGTACATGCCTTTGCGCGTCAGATCGGGCTGGAAGAAGGTTTGGACGCCCATACCCAGTTCATCCTGGAAGCGGCGGCCTATGTGCATGACATCGGCATTCACCAGGGCGAAATCAAGTATGGCAGAAATGATGGGATGATTCAGCAAGAATTGGGACCGGCGGAAGCGCGGCCCATGCTGACCCGTCTCCATTTCGCACCGGAAGATATCGATCGCATTTGCTGGCTCATTGCACACCACCATTCCTACGGCTCCATTGACGGTCCCGATGCGCAGATTCTGGCCGAAGCGGATATGTTGGTGAACCAGTATGAAGACGGTGCCAGCGACAAACAGAACCAAGCCCTGTACAATCGGCTCTATAAAACCGAAACGGGGAAACGACTGTTTAGAGAAATATATATTGAGACATATGATCCGGTTAAGAAATAATAGGAATGCGTAATGCGAAGTGCGAAGTGCGTAATGGTGGAAGGGGCGCACAATTCATATAGCGCCCCAATACCCATTTTTATATAGGTTATTATTCTGCTGATTCCTTTTGAGAAACATTTCCTGTTATCGGAAGCGACAAGGTTATAAAGGTTATGGAATATCGATAGTCTCATAACCTTATATAACCTATATAACCTTGATGGTAGCGATATACATCATTATGTTTGATGCAGACATTAGCAGAATAATAACCTTTATCACTACCGTATTACATAAAATCTGACTCTATTTTTTACGGGAGAGAGTTATGAGAGATACTTCACTGATTTATCCTATCCGCTCAGATGGGCGGATTTTGCTTGGCCGGAAGCGGCGGGGCATGGGATTTGGGAAATGGAATGGCTTCGGCGGGAAAATCGAAGCGGGAGAAACCATGCGGCAGTGTGCTGCCCGGGAGCTATGGGAAGAATGTGGCCTGGTGGCGAAACCGGAATCGCTGGACATGGTGGGAGATTTATATTTCCATCAGCCCAGCGATCCCACTTGGTCCCATGCGGGGATTGTGTACTTCGCCAGAGAGTGGAAAGGGGAGCCCCACCTATCTGATGAAATGGAACCGCACTGGTTTCTCCCCTCCGAATTTCCCTACGACGATATGTGGATGGCCGACCGCATTTGGCTGCCTATGATTCTGGCAGGAAAGAAAATCCGCGGCACCGTCTACTTTGCGGAAGATGGGGAAACGGTGTTTGATTATGTATTTAAGAAAACGCTGATTTAATCAAAGAGTTTGAAATTATATTAATTTTTATCCAAAGCATCGTCAAGAAA
>DBLC01000073.1:8362-12740 GCA_002297935.1 Dialister sp. UBA734 | reverse complement strand
ATAAAAATTCAAGAATAATTTCAAACCATGATTAAATCAGTGTTTCCTTAAAACGATACGTGGTTGAAATGCGTAGTGCGAAGTGCGTAGTGCGTAATGAAGGAAGGGGCGCATCAACTTATATAGCGCCCCGTATTATAGAAAGGTTATAATTTTTCTGATTGCTTTTGCAGAACATTTCCTACTATCGAAAGCGACAAGGTTATAAAGGTTAAAAGGGGTATGGGACTACCGTAATCTCATAACCTTATATAACCTTTATAACCTTGATGATGGCGATATACATCATTATGTTAGACATAGAAATCAGCAGAATAATACCCTTTATCACTACCGAGTCACATAAAATGTGATTCTATGGTGGTGTAGGTGATGTAAATTATCGGCGAGCTTATAGAAACGGACACGGTGTTATTGAGCGATTATTGCATAAGAGCAATTCGAGGTGCTCGTCGGCCACCATTACGCACTACGCACTTCGCATTACGCATTCCCAAAGAGGTGTTTCATGACAATGTTACAAAAGTGGCCTTCCGTGCTACTATCTTGGTTCGATGCGAACAAGCGAGATCTCCCTTGGCGGGAGGCGAAGCCTCGGAATCCTTACCATGTTTGGGTTTCGGAAATTATGCTGCAGCAGACCCGGACGGAAGCGGTGAAGCCTTATTTCGCCAGCTGGATGGAACGGTTTCCTACCATCCATGATTTAGCCATGGCGGACGAAGCGGAGGTGCTGCACGCTTGGCAAGGATTGGGATATTACAGTCGGGCCAGAAATTTGCACAAAGCGGCGCAAGTGATGGAAGAAAAATATGGGGCTGCCATGCCGCAGACACTCTCGGAAGTGAAAGCTCTTCCGGGGATCGGGGACTATACGGCCGGTGCCATTTGTTCCATGGCTTTTGGACAGAAGGAAGCGGCCATCGATGGCAACGTGCTTCGAGTGTATGCTAGGCTCTATGCTGTGGAAGAGGACATTCTGAAAAGTGCGGGGCGAAAGGCCATCCAGAAATTGGTGGAAGAAACACTGCCCGATCGGGCGGGAGATTTCAATGAAGCCTTGATGGATTTGGGCGCCAATATTTGCATTCCGAAGCATCCTCGCTGCGCCGATTGTCCGCTCCGTTCGTTTTGCGAGGCAGTGAAACAGGGGAAAGAAGAGCTTCTTCCCATTCGCACGAAAAAGAAACCTCAAGTGGAACTGGCAGCAGCTTGCGGCATTTGCATCCAAGACGGAAAGGTACTGCTTCACCGGCGGCCCAAGACCGGTATGCTGGCTTCCATGTGGGAATTTCCCATGACCCTGGCGCAAACCACCGAAGACAGCCAGACAGAATTGGAAGCCTTACTCACTGGCCCCATCGAGCAGGATATGTGGCGCTACACCCACGTCTTCACCCATCGCATTTGGCACATGACGGCCTATCGGATGGACCACTGGACGGTCCCCGAAGGAGAATACCAGTGGTTCACGCCGGAAGAATACAAACAAATTCCCCTGGCAGGACCTCATGCGAAACTGGCAGCTTATGTTGAGAAGTTAGTGTAAGTTATTTACAATGCGTAGTGCGAAGTGCGTAGTGCGTAATGAAGGAAGGGGCGCATCAATTTATATAGCGCCCCAATACCCCTTTTTATAAAGTAAGCAGCTAGCAGTGGGCAGTAGGCAGTATTTTCTTGCTGACTGCCCACTGCCTACTGCTAACCGCCTACCAAAACGGCGAGCTTATAGAAACGGACACGGTGTTATGGAGTGATTACTTATAAGAGCAATTCGAGGCGCTCGCCGGCCACCATTACGCACTACGCATTACGCACTACGCACTCAAACTGCGCATTTCCACAAGGAGTAACCTATGCATTTTGAATACATGATTATGCTCATCTTTTCCCTATTGGGGCTCATCAATGGATCCCTATGGGCCCTTATATTCCGGAAGAAATATTGGTATGGCCATTCTCTTTTGGGCGCGTTCATTGGAGGCGGGGCTGGGTGGTATTTCCTGTGGTATGCTAAAGGATATACCGAGTTGGGTGATTGGTCGCTGTGGCTGGCCTATGTGCTTTGCGGCGTCATGGTGGCGGAAATCATCATGGCCGGGCCGTTCCTGGTGCTGTCCCTTTTGAGCGTGGTGCGGCTGCTTCGTCCGTTGGCGCGCTTTCTGACCATGGTGACCACTGTGGTGGCTTTGGCTATTGGCATTTATGGAGCCATTGATGGAAATAGCCGAGAAAAGGTGGAACGGCTGGATTTGTATGTGGAAGGACTGCCTGCAGGCTTTGAAGGATACAAATTTGCCCAAATGACCGATACCCACATTGGGCCCTATTTCCGTTACACCGATTTGCCGGACGAATTGATGCGGGCGAAAAAAGAAGGGGCCAAGACGGTTTTCTTCACTGGCGATTTGATTGATGATGTACGATTCATGCCGGAAACCGCACAGACCCTGACCAAGATGGAAGCCTTATTTCCAGACGGCATTTTTTACGTCTGGGGCAACCATGAATACTACCGCGGCAAAGAAGGCATTCGGGAAGAACTGGTGAAGACGCCGGTGAAACTGCTCGAAAATGACAGTGCCTTCCTTTCCCGGGGCGGGCAGAAAATATACCTGGCCGGCGTGGATTATCCTTGGAGCAAAGGGGAAGAGAAACAGCAGGAAATGGACAGCATGATCGAAAAAGCCTATACCAAGATTCCGGCGGGGGCACCGTCTATTCTGCTGGCCCATCATTCCGATTTCATTGACGAAGGATTCCGGAAAGGAGCCTTCCTGACCCTCACGGGCCACACCCACGGCACCCAGTTCGGCTGGATGGACCAGCCCATGATCACCCCATTCCGCTATACCCGCGGCATGTACAGCGACGGCGTCCATCAGGGCTACGTTTCCCGCGGCGACGCTAGCTGGTTCCCCTTCCGGTTCATGTGCCCCAGGGAAATGGTGATTGTGACGCTGCATAAAAAGCAGTGACTGGTGACTGGTGACTCGGTAGGGATTGGTAGCTAGGCCCTAGGGATTAGGAATTAGAGACTCTAGCCTTAAACGTCATTTCGACCGATGGGATTTGTGCGATATGACACAGTAGGGCAGTTTCATACTATGTTAGACAAAAGTGGAGAAATCTAAAAGCAGTAGCGGCAAAACATCCAACTGAATTATCCCGTTACGGACGGATTCAGTTGGATACAAGTTCGCTACTGCTTTTAGCTTTCTCCACTTCTGTTCAACATAGTACCGGACTACTCTGCTTAGTCATAAAGCACAAATCCCGTCGGTCGAAATGACGGTAACGTATGGTGTCCTATTTCCTAATCCCTAGGGCCTAGCCACTAATCCCAGTCACTAGTCACGAGTCACCAGTCACCAAAAAAACGCATCCCATGACGGGATGCGTTTTTTAGCTCTTCGACGAAGACAATGTGGTATCGATTTTATTTTCCGGTTTCTGAGAAATCTGAACAATTTCGCTGCGGACCTGTTCCATTTCTTCGTTATTTTCCTGGGTCAGTGCCTGCAGGTTGACTTTGGTTTTATCCGCATTGGTGAAAGGGGTTTCCATGGTTTTGGAAACGGCGCTGTAGGACAGGGTCATTTCTTTGGAGCCGTCTTTCGGTGTGATGACCAGGCGGCCACCGTCGACTTTGCCGGTGCCGGTGAGGCTGCCGTTCACTTCTCGGCTGCCTTGCTGCACTTTGTGTTCTACGGTGATGGTTTTATCTTCATTCTGGGTGAAGGTGACGATTTCTAAGTTCTTGATATGATCTCCGGACCAGTTGACGCCTGCATCCTGAACGCCCCACCAAGTGCCTTGCCAGGGGCCTCCATTGGCGAAGTGGAAATAGGCAAAAAATCCGCCGCCTACCAGCACAACAAGGGCAATCAATCCGATCACCAGGTATTTTTTCATGGTCTGCACATCCTTTTCCGTGAAAAATAGCAAATTTCTTCTATTATACAATATGTGAATATGGGAAAACAATAGCCATTCAGGAAAGGTTATGATTCTGCTACATTCGATTTCTAACATAGAACTATAAAGGCTATCGCAAAGGTTATAAGGGTTATAAATGGTTATGGAAATATCGTTTTCTCATAACCTTTTATAACCTTTTTAACCCTGTCGCTAGCCGTTATGGTTCTATGTTAGAAATAGAAATCAGTAGAATCATAACCTTTTACACTTATTGTTTCGAGTGACAAATGACTCAAACCATTTCTCAATTCTATCCGCTTTTTAGTAGCATTTCTTTTCTAAAAGGAATATAATGAATTTGTGTTATATCTTACAAATGAATACATATATGAGAATGACGAATAATGGGCTTATTGACTATAGCGGTTCATGGACTAGCGGTTACCCTCTTCCTCTG
>DBLC01000073.1:8109-8346 GCA_002297935.1 Dialister sp. UBA734 | reverse complement strand
GGGGGATAGCTCGCACTAGCGTTGTTGGCGTCTTGTTAAGGCGGCTTATCTCACAACTCTTCTTCATCGGCCTATCCCCGGCTCGCTTGCACACCCTTTGGTAGCCAAGGCTACCACCTTCCCCGAAGGGGACTAAATTAGGATTTTGATACGGTAGCGGTAAAAGCACTAGCGATTATCGCCCCCGCCGGGGGAGAATCAAAGAGGGGGAGGCAGTAGCGGTATACTTCGCTATGA
>DBLC01000073.1:4533-7956 GCA_002297935.1 Dialister sp. UBA734 | reverse complement strand
ATAATTTCAAACTCTTTGATTAAATCAGCGTTTCCCTAGGGAAACGCGTTTACCGCCAGGAGCGGGCATCACCGAGTGGAAGGTGAGAAACATAGTATTTCATGCCGCTAGAGCTGCCCCCTTTGGTAGCCAAGGCTACCACCTTCCCCCCGAAGGGGGGACTTAATAAAGTGTAAACTTACTTACTCTATCGAAAGGAGGCTTCTATGGAAAGCACGAAATCCTGGAAACACGGTTTATTTTTCCTTTGCATCATGATTTTCTGTTTGCTGTTTACTGGCTGCGGTAAGGAAGCGAAGCCGGAAGTGACGGAAGCGAAGGAGAGCTTGCCTGTGGTGCGGGTGGGACTGGAATTGTACGCTCCTTTGGTGTATCTGGATGTGAGCGGGAACTATGTGGGCATTGATATCGATATTGCCAAGGAAGCCTTCCATCGTATCGGGTACCAGCCGGAATTCGTGCTTATGAATTGGGAAGAGAGGGACAAGCTGTTGTCCAATGGCGATATCGATTGCATCTGGTGCTGTTATAGTATGGCCGGGCGGCAGTATTGGTATCGCTGGGCTGGGCCGTATATGAAGAGTCGGCAGGTTATCGCGGTGAGTCCCCATGTGGATATCCAGCATTTGTCTGATTTGAAAGACAAAGTGGTGGCGGTGCGGTCTACCACGAAGGCGGAGCGACTTTTGAACGAGTCGGAAGAAAATGGGCTAGCCCTGGGGGGCGTATACAGTTTTTCAGACCGAAATCTGATGTTTACATCTCTTTATAAAGGCTATGTGGATGCCATCGCCGGCCATGAAGAAGGGATTCGGCAGTATATGAAAGATAACCAGCTGGATTTCCGCATTTTGCCAGAACCGCTGGAAGTGACCGGTGTCGGCGTGGCTTTTTCCAGGACCGATAGCCGGCAGCTGGTGGCTGATTTGGACAAGGCCTTGAAAGACATGGCCAATGACGGGACCACCGAAGCGATTTTGAAAAACTACATCGACGATCCTTCTGATTTCCTGCAGGGGGTACGACGCCATGACTAAGAAAATTTCTCTCTTTCAACATGATTGGCTTTTGCTTTTTCTCCTATCACTGGTCTCCGCGGCGGTTCTTTCTTTGGTGTTTTATTTCGGCAGCAAGTCCGATTTGGAACGGGCCAGAAATGAAATGGCCGATACGGCCCGGTATGTACACGATGAATACCAGGTGTGCCAGACCTTCAACCAGGTCACGGTGATGCTGAATCTGAACCGTATCATCGATAAACTGCACTTGGTGCAGCGAGAAAGCAGCACTGCGCCCATGTGGAGCGCTGAGGAGCTTCATGATTATGCCAAGGAGCTTCGTATCACCGGTTTGGTGGTGCTGGATCGGAAGGGAAACATTATTTCCTCCTCCCAAAAAGATGGCGGCCTCTACAAAGAGCTGTATCGGAAAATCAATAAGAAATCCCTTTTAGACGTGAGCGGCAAGGTGAGGGAAACCTATGCGGAGCGTCTCTACATGGAAAACGATTCCGTGGTGGATGTGGCGGCCATGCGGCTTCCCGGAACGGAGGAAATCCTGGTGGCGTACTACCAGTCCTCCGCAGGATATACGAGAGATTATAGTCTCTCTATCGATAGGCTTCTTTCGGGGCTCAAAAATTACTTGGGCGGGAAAGTGGTCATCACCGATGGCCGGGAAATTATTGCCAACAATGATTTGACCGATGAAAATAACCGGATGTATCGGGATTTGATTGGACAGGTGAGACGTTACAAAATCGCCCATGGGGATATTTCCGAAAAGGAACTGATTCCCCTTCAATATGACAACCAGAAATACTACGGTCTGGTCAGCAACGGACGGAATTATTTCATTTACATCTTTGTGCCGGAAGGCAATGTGTATACGTCTAGAAATACCTACATTTTGGCGGCTTTCATCACCTGTCTGTTGTTTATGGCGGTGGTGCTGTATCTGCGGTATCGGGCCAATGCCAAGTCTATGGCAGAACAGAAACGAAAAGATGCCATCTATGAACAGAACCTGATGCAGAAAGCCCAGGAAGCAGACGTAGCGAACCAGGCGAAAACCGATTTCCTGCGCCGCATGAGCCACGACATTCGGACGCCTATCAATGGGATCCGCGGCATGGTAGAAATAGCAGACCATTATCCTCACGACGAAGCAAAGCAGCAAGAATTCCGGCGGAAAATCTGGAATGCGTCGGGGTACTTACTGGAACTGGTCAATGAAGTGCTAGAAATCAATCGGTTGGAATCGGGGCAGCTGGTGCTGGAACAGAAACCATTCAACCTGCGGGAACTGGCAGGGGACGTGCGGAATCTGACAGAAAAGCAAGCCCTGGTGGGACATATTTCCATCCAACGGGATGTTTTCGATTTGAAACATGACTGGTTCATCGGAAGTCCACTCCACGTGAAGCGGCTCATGATGAATATTATCAGCAACGCCATCAAGTACAACAAAGACTACGGCACCATCACCCTGAGCTTGCAGGAATTTGCCATCGATGACACCCATTCCCGGATTCTCTTTATATGCAAAGACACCGGCTATGGCATGAGCGAAGAATTCCAGAAGAAAATGTTTGAACCATTCTCTCAGGAAGATACCGGTGCGCGGACCCACTTCAACGGCACTGGGCTGGGCCTTTCTATCGTAAAGAAAATGGTCGATGCCATGGGCGGCACCATCAGCTGCGTGAGCCAGCTGGGAAAAGGAACCACCTTCATGATTTCCTTGCCAATGGAACTGGATCTCCAGGCTGAAGAACGGGAAATCCAAAAGAAACAGGAAATCAAGGACATCCACGGCGTCCGGGTGCTTCTCACCGAAGACAATGACCTCAATATGGAAATCGCCCAATTCTTCCTGGAAAATGCAGGGGCTGTAGTAGAAAAAGCCACCAATGGACAGGAAGCACTGGACATCTTCCGGAATTCTGAAATCGGTCACTTTGACATGATTCTCATGGACGTTATGATGCCCGTCATGGATGGCCTGACTGCCACCAGAGAAATTCGCCGCCTCATCCGCAGCGATGCAGGCACCATCCCTATCATCGCTATGACCGCCAATGCCTTCCAAGAAGATAGAAAACGAGTCCTCGAAGCAGGCATGAATGAACACCTGGCAAAACCATTGGAATCGGAGAAATTGATTGAGACGATTGGACGGTACGTAAGGAAATAAGTTTATGTGCGGTGTCACGGCTTGGGAAGGGGTATTATTCTGCTGACTTCCCTAGTGGCATAAAGAGAGATATCGCTAGCAGCAAGGTTATAAAGGGTTAAAAAGGTTATGTGATTTTTGTGGTCACATAACCTTTTTGCTTTTAGCGGGATGGGGGTGATGAATTATACGATATTTGCACTAGCGATTACCCCCTTTCGCTGAAAGGGGGGGGCAGGGGGGATAGCT
>DBLC01000073.1:0-4512 GCA_002297935.1 Dialister sp. UBA734 | reverse complement strand
TAGCTCGCACTGGCGGGATGAAATAGGACGGGAGCGCTGTGGTGTAAGCGCCCAGAGAAAGCGGAATTGTATTTTGTAGGTAGCATTTCATTTGGAGAACGAAAAAGGTTATTATTCTGCTGTTTTCTATTTCTGACATAGAACCATGAAGGTGAGCGAAAGGGTTATGTGTATACAAAAGCGTCATACACATAACCCTTTTTAACCTTGCACTTAGCCATATTTGAATAGGTGAGAAAAAAGAAATCAGCAGAATCATAACCTGCCCGAAGGGCTACCCTTTTATGGTTTCCTAATCCCTAAGGCCTAGCTACAAGCCACCAACTACCAGTCACGAGTCACCAGTCACCAGTCACCTATATCCCATATTTCCTTCCGCTCAACTAAGACAGAAATGCTATAATAAAAGAAAAGCGAAAAACGGAGGCGAAATTATGGCTATCAGGAAGAAACGGGTGACCCGGCGGTCACAGAAGAGTGGTGGGCATCCTTTTATGGTGCTCCTCTTTTTCGTGTGTCTCATCGTAGGTTCCGCCTATATGACAGACCGGATGACCAATGCGCCGGACGCCGAACCGGCGGAGCAGGTGACGGCGATTCGGCATTTATTTAACGATAAAGAAATGCAAGGGCTGGTGCCGAAGGATGATCCAGGGACGCCGGAGAGCGTGAAGGAAAAAATCAAGGCGGCATTGAATAAAGCGGTTACCGTGGAAGTGAAGGCCGATGATGAAAGTTCGGTGAAAGACACGGAAAAGAAACCTGTACAAGTGGCATCGAAGGAAAAACCATCAGCAGACAGCGAAAAGGCAGAATCGGCTGTTTCTGAAACCACCAAGACAGAAGAAAAGAAAGAACCGCTCACGGTGGTTTCGGTGCTCCGTAAAATCACCGGCAAGGAAGATGCGAAAGGAACTGGTGAAACGAAAGAGGTACAAGTGGCTTCTGCCGCACCGGCTATTTCTTCTGCTTCAACTTCTGTTACCCAAAAGGAAGAACCAAAGACCACTACGAAAAAAGCCGAAGCGGCTGCTCCGGCAAAAGTATCGTCCGAGGCCGCCAAATCGGAACCGGCGAAATCGGCTGTTTCTAATGGGACAGGAAAACCAACCGTGAAGACCCAAGCCAGCGAACCGGCAAAGAAAACCGAAAAGGCCGCTCCGGTCAAAGCGACACCTATTGCTCCCGCCAAAGACCTGTCGTCTGGCAAAGTGACAGGAAAATTGGCCATCGTTATCGATGATGCGGGCCGCGATTTGGCCTCTCAGGCCATTTACGAAAAAATGGGCATTCCGCTCACTTTGGCAGTCATGCCGAATCAGGTCCACACCAGAGAAGCCGCCGCGTCCTGGGCCGCCCATGGTTTGCCTGTCATTATTCACCAGCCGATGGAATCAGTGTCCGGTATTGGTATGGAACAGCAGGTGATTCTGACATCCATGAGCGACGAAGCCATGCGGCAAATGCTGAAAAGCTCCTTCTCCCAGGTGCCGGAAGCGGTGGGGATGAATAACCACCAGGGCTCCAAAGCCACCACGGACCGTCACACCATGGATGTGGTGATGAATGAACTCTATCATAGAAATATGTTCTTCTTCGACAGTCACACCAATAGCACCACCGAAGCGGACAAAGCGGCCGCTGCCTATGGGGTGCGGTATGCGAAGAATGACCTGTTCGTGGATAACTCTGCCAATGAAGCGGATATTTGCCAGATGATCCAAGAAGGGGCCAACCGGGCCAAGAAAAATGGGGTCTACATCATCATAGGCCACTGCCGCCCCCACACCGCCGCCGCCTTCCAAACCATGGTCCCGAAACTGAAGGCGCAAGGGATTGAATTTGTGTATGTTTCTTCTCTTTTGCGATAGCGACAGATGGTTAGGATAGGAAAGAGATAAAAGGTTATAATTGTGCAGATTACTTGCAGCTAACATATCGATAGGTTGGCTGGAGACAAGGTTATAAAGGGGGATGAAAGGTTATGGTGAAAGAACGTTTCGAGTAACCCTTTATAACCTTTCGATAGTCCGTAGAAGCATCAGTGCCTCTTTGGAATGAAAGAGATATAACCTGCCCGAAGGGCTAACCTTTTTTATGAACAACGATATGAAAAGCAAGTGAATCAGGAGGAATAAAATGGTTCAAGTCATTCTCATTTCTGGCGGCACGTCCGGTATCGGTCTGGCTACAGCGGAGATTGTGGCGAAAGAAGGCTATCGTCCGGTGCTTTTGGGACGAGATTCCACGCGAGGAAAAGCAGCTGAAGCCAAAGTGCCGGGTAGCGTCTTTGTGCCTTGCGACGTGACGAAAACGGAAGATTGTAAAAAGGCCGTACAAGTGGCGGTTTCACTGGGAAAGATCACTGGCTTGGTACTTTCGGCTGGGAAATATGAAGAAAAATTATTGGAAAATACCACCGATGAGGAAATAGAAGATTTCTTTTCTGTCAACGTCTTCGGCGCCATGAAACTGACCAGAGAAGCAATTCCCTTCATGCGAGGTACCAAAGGCAGCATTGTCACCGTGGCATCTGATGCGGCCATACAGGGAAATGTGCAATGCAGTCTCTATGGGGCCACCAAAGGAGCGCTTACCTCATTCACCCGCTCCCTGGCGTTGGAATTGGCCGTGGAAGATATTCGTGCCAACGTGGTTTGCCCTGGCGATGTGGATACACCGCTTTTAGAAAAACAACTCCAAACCTACGGCGGTAGCCGGGAAGAAATGGGAGAGTGGTATCCCTTGGGACGGATTGGTAAGGCCCAAGAAATCGGAGAAGTGATCGCTTTCCTGCTGTCTCCGAAATCATCTTTCATGACCGGCGCGGTCATTCCCGTCGATGGGGGATTGACGGATTGGTAATCATTAAAGGCAGTTAGAAGTGAGAAGTTAGAAGTGAGAAATGGTGGTAGCGGCGCACAGATTATAGAGCGCCGCTTTTTTTTATTTGTATGGTGACTGGTAGACTAGTGACTGGTGACTGGGAAACATGACGCGATCCATCAACGTCATTTCGATCGGTCGCATGGGTGCCTGATGATGGAGAATTTGTGAAACTGGATGTGTAGGAGAGTGGAGAAATCTTATAGCACTAGCGGAAAGGGGTTAATGATTCTAATGGGATATGCACTAGCGGCTACCCTCTTCCTCTGGAAGGGGGCAGGGGGATAGCTCGCATTAGCGTAGTGAAATACCATGTGAGATATATGTTTTAGGCGTTTAGCCATAGCGGATAATGTGATTCCCATTGCTTGGTGACCTTGAAAATATGACTCTAGCCATAACCGTCATTTCGACCGGTCGCATTGGTACTTGATGATGGAAGTGTGGTGAAATAGGATGTATAGGAGAGATTTCGTCATCCTGAGCGTAGTCGAAGGACTCGCAGCACAAGCGGAAAGGGCTTAATGATTCTAATGGGATATGCACTAGCGGTTACCCTCTTCCTCTGGAAGGGGGCAGGGGGATAGCTCGCATTAGCGTAGTGAAATACCATGTGAGATATATGCATTAGGCGTCTGGCAATAGTGGATGATGTGATTCCCATTGCTTGCTGTTTTGGGAAACGTGACTCTATCCATACACGTCATTTCGACCGGTTGTATTGGTGCTTGGTGATGCAGAAGGTGTGAAACTGGATGTGTAGGAGAGTGGAGAAATCTCGCAGCACTAGCGGAAAGGGCTTAATGAATCTAATGGGATATGTACTAGCGTCTACCCTCTTCCTCTGGAAGGGGGGCAGGGGGGGATAGCTCGCACTGGCGATATGAAATACCATGTGAGGTATATGTTTTAGGCGTTTAGTCATGGCGGATCATACGATTACGACTATGCGTTCGTAGGTATTCCGCTTTCTCTGGGCGCCGATAGCATCTATTTCAACTAGTATTTCAAATCGCTACAGCGAGCTATCCCCCCTGCCCCCCTTTCAGCGAAAGGGGGTAAAGGCTAGTGCGGTTATCGGTAGCAGTCCAATTTCCTGATCCCTAATCCCTAGGGCCTAGCTACTATTTCCTAGCTACTAAATATGAAAACGCAAAAAGCCCACACGAAAAACAGATTTCGAATCGGATTGGTGCTAACAATCACTTTGCAATTCTGTTTCTCATGTGGAACTTTCTGAGAAGGGGAAAAACTTCCCGCCCATATGTAGTTTTGTACATTGTGAAAGCTATGATATTTTCATAACCCTCACCCCGTTTGAGCAGCTGTGTCCAGCTGGGCCGTTATGGATTCCTCATTGGGAGGTAGCTTACAGATGCTTTTTTTCTACGTTTTTTTGTCGGTACCGTGCGTAGTCCATCCACATCTCATTACCTACGTTCATGTTATCATGAAACGAGAGAAAAATCAAGTGTTTGTATTACATTTCTTTTAAAAGGTTCTGTAGCGGTGGTGTGGATGGAGGAACATAGAGATGGAGCGTGTATGTAAAGGTTCTGTAGCGATGGCTTGGTTAGGGAAACAGGGAGATGAATGGTGTATGCAAAGCAATCTGGTATTAAGTCA
>DBLC01000082.1:2266-2850 GCA_002297935.1 Dialister sp. UBA734 | reverse complement strand
GAACAATCTGAAGAATATCGATCTGACGCTGCCTCGCAATAAACTCATTGTATTTACCGGCCTATCGGGGTCCGGAAAGTCTTCTCTGGCGTTCGATACCATTTATGCTGAAGGGCAGCGGAAGTATGTAGAATCTCTATCTGCTTATGCGCGGCAGTTTCTTGGACAGATGAACAAGCCGGATGTGGATAAGATTTCCGGGCTGTCCCCGGCTATTTCTATCGACCAGAAATCCACCAGTCACAATCCTCGTTCCACCGTAGGGACCGTGACGGAGATTCATGATTATCTTCGTATGCTCTATGCTCATGCCAGCCGGGCCTATTGTCCGAAGTGCGGAAAGCCCATCAAGCGGCAGACCGTGGACCAGATTGTAGATGCTCTGATGGCCCTTCCAGAACGGACGAAGCTGATGCTCTTAGGACCGGTGGCAGTGGCGAAGAAGGGGACCCAGAAGAAACTACTGGAAGAACTGCGAAAGGAAGGGTACGTCCGCGTTCGCGTAGATGGCACTGTGCTGCCTCTTTCCGATGATATTGAATTGGAAAAAAATAAGAAACATACCATCGAAGTGGTGGTGGACC
>DBLC01000082.1:0-2204 GCA_002297935.1 Dialister sp. UBA734 | reverse complement strand
TCGGTGGAAGCGTCTCTGAAACTGGGAGACGGCATGATGGTCGGCGCTATCATCGGCGGGAAAGATATGATTTTCAGCACCCATTTCGCTTGCCCTGATTGTGGTATTTCTTTGCCCAAACCAGAACCTCGCATTTTCTCTTTCAATGCGCCTTTCGGTGCCTGCCCGGCCTGCATGGGATTGGGCTCTTCTCTGGAAGCGGATTTCAAGCGAATTCTGCCTGACCATACCCTGTCTTTCCGATTGGGGGCGATCAAACCATTTCCTTATAATAAGGAAAGCTGGCTCTACAAGCAGCTGGATGCGTTCTTGAAATCCTATGACCTGTCCATGGATGCTTGTTTCGATGATTTGCCTAAGGAAGCCCAGAAAGAATTCGAGTATGGTGGCACGAAGCTTTTGAAATTCAAATACACGAATATGGATGGGGAAACCAAGACCTACGAGCGTGTCTTTGAAGGGTTGGTGCCTTTGACCAAGCGGCGTTATGAAGAGGCTTGGACCGAGAAAATGAAAGAAAGTCTTTCCAATTTCCTTATTGAAAAGCCTTGTCCGGTGTGCCATGGGGCCCGTCTCCGTCCAGAAAGTTTGGCCTTCCGGGTAGGAAATAAAAATATCGCTGAGTTGTCTGCTATGCCGGTGGTGGATTTGCTGGCCTTCTTGGATACGGTCGAACTGTCGGAGAAGGAAGCCATCATTGCGGACCAGATTCTGCGTGAAGTGAAGAGCCGTCTGTCCTTCTTGGTCAACGTGGGATTGGACTACCTGACCCTATCCCGCGGGGCCTCTACGCTGTCCGGCGGCGAAGCCCAGCGTATCCGTCTGGCGACCCAGATTGGGTCCGGTCTGGTCGGGGTGCTTTACATTTTGGATGAGCCGTCTATTGGTCTGCACCAGCGAGACAACGATAAACTGTTAGCCACTTTGAAGGGCATGCGGGATTTAGGAAATACGTTGATTGTGGTAGAACACGATGAAGACACCATTCGCACTGCCGATTGGGTGGTCGATATCGGCCCTGGTGCCGGTGAAAATGGCGGCTATGTGGTGGCCCAAGGCACGCCGGAACAGGTCAAGAAAGTCAAAGATTCCATTACCGGTCAATATTTGCGAGGCGAAAAATACATTCCTTTGCCAGCAGAACGGAGAAAGGGAAATGGGCTATTTCTCACCATCAAAGGCGCCGCGGAGCACAATCTGAAGCATATCAATGTGTCCATTCCGCTGGGGGCTTTCACGGTAGTCACCGGCGAATCCGGGTCTGGCAAGAGTACCCTGATCAATCAGATTCTTTTCCAGGGATTGTCGAATATCAAAAATCACACCTCCTATGCCACTGGGAAATACGACACCATGGAAGGGGCAGAATATGTAGATAAAATCATCGACATCGACCAGCAGCCTATTGGCCGCACCCCTCGGTCCAACCCGGCTACGTACACCAGCATTTTCAATGATATTCGCGAACTATTCAGTCAAACTGCGGAAGCAAAAATGCGAGGCTATAAACCGGGCCGGTTCAGTTTCAATGTGAAAGGCGGCCGCTGCGAGGCTTGCCATGGCGATGGGATTATCAAGATTGAAATGCAATTCCTGTCCGATGTGTACGTGCCATGCGAAGTGTGTCATGGGGCTCGGTACAATCGAGAAACTTTGGAAGTACGGTACAAAGGGAAAAATATTTCTGATGTGCTGAATATGACTGTCGATGAAGCGGTGCCATTCTTTGAAAATCATGACAAAATTCTACGGAAACTGACCACCTTGCAGGAAGTGGGTTTAGGATACATCCATCTGGGACAACCAGCCACTACCATGTCCGGCGGCGAAGCCCAGCGAGTGAAACTGGCTACGGAACTGATGCGTCGCGGTACCGGCGATACCCTGTACATCCTGGACGAACCAACCACAGGGCTTCACAGCGAAGATATCCGGAAACTTCTCATTGTGCTGGAAAAACTGGTGGACCAAGGAAATACGGTGGTTGTCATCGAACACAACTTGGACGTCATCAAGACTGCGGACTACATCATCGACCTGGGACCCGAAGGGGGCGACAAAGGCGGTGAAGTGGTTGCTACCGGTACGCCGGAAGAAATTTGCAAAGTGAAACGGTCCTATACGGGACAGTACCTGGGGCCGGTGATCGAGAGAACTTTTGGGTTGATGAAAAAGAACGATTAGTGGTTTGAGTGCGTAATGCG
>DBLC01000171.1:5223-9656 GCA_002297935.1 Dialister sp. UBA734 | reverse complement strand
TGCCGAAGGCTGAGGGGGCAGCGCTAGCGGTATAAAACGCTTACGGTACGACAATCCGTTGCGGGACTAATACCATTACGCACTACGCACCACGCATTACGCATTACGCATTTAAATAGCATTTCAAAAAATGCACAAAAAAAAGACACCCTTAATGAGTGCCTTTTTTTGAGAGATTCAATTACTGTTTCAGCTGTTTAGCTACTTCAGCAGCCAGGTCATCCTGTTTCTTTTCGATGCCTTCGCCGAGCTGGAAGCGGGTGAAACGTACTACTTCTGCATTCTTGGATTTCAGCAGTTTAGCAATGGTCAGATCGCCATCTTTAATGAATTCCTGGTCAACCAGGCATACTTCTTTGTAGTACTTGTTGATGCGGCCCAGAACCATCTTTTCAATGATTTTTTCTGGTTTGCCTTCGTTTCTAGCTTCCACAGCGAGCACTTCTTTTTCGTGTTCGATTTCAGCCTGTGGAACCTGGGAACGATCCAGGTAAGAAGGATTAGCTGCAGCAACCTGCATAGCGATATCCTTACCCAGTTCAGCGTCGCCGCCTTTGAGTTCTACCAGAACGCCGATCTTGCCGCCGCCATGGATGTAACTGTATACCTGGCCTTCAGCGCTTTCGTAACGGACAAAGCGACGAACGGAAATGTTTTCGCCAATCTTTGCTACGGCTTCGGTAACCTGGTCTTTTACGGCTTTGCCGTTCATTTCAGAAGCGAGCAGAGCTTCTACGTCAGCCGGGTTCACAGTCAGAATCTGCTGCGCAATAGCTGCAGCCAGTGCTCTGAAGTCAGTGTTGCTGCCTACGAAGTCAGTTTCGCAGTTAACTTCTACTACAGTGCCGACTTTGCCATCTTCGGAGATAGCAGATACGACAGCACCTTCAGCAGCTACACGGCTAGCTTTTTTAGCAGCCTGGGACAGTCCCTTTTCACGGAGAATGTCAACTGCTTTTTCCATATCGCCTTCTGCTTCCACAAGTGCCTTTTTGCAATCCATCATTCCGGCACCGGTCTTGGTACGCAGATCTTTTACCATACTAGCTGTAATTGCCATTTCATGACCTCCATCATAAAAAAATAAGGTGACTGGCGACTAGTGACTGGTGACTGGGCTTAGAAAACTATTCCTAGTCACCAGTCACTAGTCACCTAGTCACCTAATCATTTCATTTTCATCTATTATGACGCACCCAGAGATGCGTCCATTCTATTATTCCTGTTCAGCAGCTTCTTCAGCCGGTGCTTCTGCGGATTCAGCTTCAGCAGCTTCAGCTTCCTGCTGGCCCTGACGACCTTCGAGAACAGCGTCAGCCATTTTGCTAGCCAGAAGTCTTACAGCGCGGATAGCGTCATCGTTTGCCGGAATCGGGAAATCAACAACGTCTGGATCGCAGTTGGTATCAACGGTAGCAACAACCGGAATGTGGAGCTTGTGAGCTTCCGCAACAGCGATTTCTTCCTTCTTGGAGTCGATGATGAAGATAGCGCCTGGCAGTTTCTTCATGTCTTTGATGCCACCCAGGTTCTTTTCCAGTTTTTCCAGTTCACGTTTCATAAGGATAACTTCCTTCTTCGGATACTGGTCGGTGGTGCCTTCTTCAAACATTTTTTCCAGTTCTTTCAGACGAGCGATACGGGTCTGAATGGTGCGGAAGTTGGTGAGCATGCCGCCGAGCCAACGTTCATTGACATAGAACTGGTTGCAACGGGTAGCTTCTTCTTTTACAGAATTCTGCGCCTGTTTCTTGGTGCCTACGAACAGAACGGATTCGCCTTTAGCTGCTACGTCACGGATGAAAGCATAAGCTTCTTCTACCTTCTTTACGGTCTTCTGCAGATCGATGATGTAGATGCCGTTTCTTTCGGTGAAAATGAAGCGAGCCATTTTCGGATTCCAACGACGGGTCTGATGACCAAAGTGAACGCCTGCTTCGAGTAACTGTTTCATGGATACAACTGCCATAATATAACCTCCTGTTATTAACCTCTGTCCCCATCCTCTCCTGCAGCCACTTCAGAAATGAGTAAGAAATAGAATTTTTTCTGATAGCACAGATGCAGAATCCGAGAGACATGTGTACTCATGCGTTATTTATTCTATCAAAATCAGGATTGGATTGCAAGGGCTTTTTTGTGGTTGGTGACTGGTGACTGGTTGCTGGTGACTGGTGACTGGGGACTGGGAATTAGTAGCTAGTAGCTAGGCCCTAGGGATTAGAAAATAGGTTAGCCCTTCGGGCAGGGTATATTCTATCATTTCCTATTTGTCACATAGATATATTTTGGGTAGATAAAAGGCTATAAAGGTTATAAAGGTTATTTCACTAGCTATGTTCACCGGCATCGTCATTTCGACTGGTCATATTGATGTTTAATGATATGGACGATATGAAACGTAATGTTTCAAGAAGTGGAGAATATTCAGCACCAGCGGTAAAGGCTTTCTGACTCAAGTCACAACGGTTCAAACGCCAAAGATCCCCTTCCTTTGGAAGGGGATAGGCTACGAGCGAAGCGAGTGAGCCAGGGGATAGCTCGCACTGGCGGTATGAAACGTCAATGTCACTATTTGTATAGGCGTCTTGTCCTGATGACAAATCGCAATTGCAAGACGCCTAAAAGAATACAAGTCGCATAAGCCTCTATCGCTAGTGCAAGCTATCCCCCCTGCCCCCTTTCAGCGAAAGGGGGCTTGCCGCTAGTGCTTTTAGCGTATGTGTCATAGTCCCTGTATCCCCCAACAATCCTAACCCCTAGGGCCTAGCTACTAATCCCCAATCCCCCAGTCACCAGTCACTAGCTACTAGTCACCCAAAAGTAAAAAAACGCGAGACAACAAAATGTCATCTCACGTTTTTCTATTTCAAAGATTAAGCGTTCTTTGCAGCTTCGCAAATCTGGGTGAAGCCAGCTGGGTCATTGATAGCCAGTTCAGACAGCATTTTGCGGTTCACCTGGATACCAGCTTTGGTCAAGCCAGCGATGAGTCTGCTGTAGGTCAGGCCGTTCTGACGAGCTGCTGCATTGATACGAACGATCCAAAGCTTACGGAATTCTCTCTTCTTGGATCTACGGTCTCTTCTAGCGTAGTAGAGAGCCTTCATAACCAGTTCGTTTGCTTTTCTGAACTGGGTATGACGAGCGCCTCTGTAGCCCTTAGCCAGTTTCAGAATTTTCTTATGTCTTGCGTGAGCGGTAACGCCGCTTTTTACTCTTGCCATTCTCTAAAATCCTCCTTATTAGCCGTTTGGAAGCAATCTTGCTACACGTTTGTAATCAGACTTGGAAACCAGTGCTGCTTTTCTGAAGTTTCTCTTTCTCTTCGGGGACTTCTTTTCGAGAATGTGGCTCTTGAAAGCTTTGTTTCTCTTGAACTGACCGGAACCGGTTTCAGTAAAACGTTTTGCCGCTGCGCGACGGGTTTTCATTTTCGGCATTGTAATACTCTCCTTTTGTTATGCTTTTGGACCAACGACCATAGTCATGTTGCGTCCTTCTAATTTCGGTGGCTTTTCGCGAACAATGGTATCACCGAGTTCTTTTGCGAAACGGTCGAGAACTTCCTGCCCCAGTTCTGGGTGGGTCATTTCTCTACCACGGAACATGATGGTCACTTTGACTTTGTTTCCATCACCTAAGAAACGCTGCGCATTCTTCAGTTTGACATAGAAATCATGGTCTTCGATGTTTGGACGAAGTTTGACTTCTTTAATCTGGAATACCTTCTGTTTCTTCTTGGCTTCCTTATCACGTTTCTGCTGTTCATATCTGTATTTGCCATAGTTCATGATACGGCATACGGGCGGACGGCCATTCGGTGCCACCTCGACGAGATCAAGTCCTTTTTCTTCCGCAATACGAATCGCTTCATGAAGTGTCATGATCCCCAATTGTTCATTTGCATCGCTGACGACACGTACTTCTCTGGCACGAATCTGTTCATTGATACTAAGTTCCTTACCTATTCTTTTCACCTCCGAAATAGAAATCATTGCAAGTATAAAGGCGGACAGCATCTGCCGTCCGCCCTGAGTTCATACGTAAACCTTAGTAGCCTATGCCTTGTAAGGTGAGAAGCGGATGACTTCTGCTTGCAATCAATTACAATGTATATATTACTCTATGTCCTCGTATCTGTCAATAGATTTTTTGATAAACTTGGCATTTTTCGTTAACCGCTATAGACTGGTTTCTTTCCTATCAAAGAGATAAAAAGGTTACTATTCTACGCATTTCCCTTTTCTAACATATCACATGTAGGGCTTCGTAAAAGGTTAAAAGGGTTATACAAGGTTATGTGCTTATGGTAAGTTTCATAACCCTATATAACCTTTATAACCTTGTGGTAAGCGATATGATTTGTATGTTTAGAAATAGGAATCAGCAGAATAATAACCTTTTAAATGATTGGGGCGCTTTATGAATTG
>DBLC01000171.1:0-5175 GCA_002297935.1 Dialister sp. UBA734 | reverse complement strand
GCACTTCGCATTACGCACTTATTATTCGAACCGTCTCATCTTATGAGAGAGTGCGCTATTGCCATACCAAGCATCAGCATCCAGGTCTTCTTCGATGCGGAGGAGCTGGTTGTATTTCGCTACTCGTTCACTTCTGCCCGGTGCGCCGGTCTTGATCTGACCTGCGTTGAGTGCCACTGCGATGTCCGCAATGGTGGTGTCAGCGGTTTCACCGGAGCGGTGGGAAATCACGGCGGTGTAGCCAGCGCGCTGTGCCATCTGGACCGCTTCAAAGGTTTCGGTCAGGGTGCCAATCTGGTTCAGTTTAATCAGAATGGAGTTGGCAACGCCCATATGAATGCCTTTGGAGAGACGTTTGGTGTTGGTAACGAACAGGTCATCGCCGACCAGCTGAATCTTGTCGCCCAGGGCAGCGGTCAGTTTCTTCCAGCCGTCCCAGTCTTCTTCGCCCAGGCCATCTTCGATGGAAATAATCGGATACTGGTCAATCAGGTGCTGATAGAATTCGATCATGCCTTCTGCATCTTTGGCGGTGTGGTCACCAGCCAAGTGGTACAGGCCGTCATCGCCTAAAAGTTCGGAAGCAGCTACGTCAGCGCAGAGAACGATGTCTTTGCCAGCGGTGTAACCAGCTTTTTCGATGGCTTCACAAATCACTTCCATAGCAGCTTCATTGGATGGAAGGTCTGGAGCAAAACCACCTTCATCGCCTACGGCGGTGGACAGGCCTTTATTCTTCAGGACCGATTTCAGGGTGTGGTAAATTTCAGCGCACATACGAAGAGCTTCTCTGAAGTTCGGAGCGCCCACTGGCATAATCATGCTTTCCTGGATATCTACGTTGTTGTCTGCATGAGCGCCGCCGTTCATGATGTTCATCATCGGTACCGGCAGGTTGTGAGCATTGACGCCGCCCAGGTACTGGTACAGAGGAAGTCCAGCAGACTGTGCTGCTGCATGAGCGGCAGCCAGGGAAACGCCCAGAATGGCATTGGCACCGAGACGGCTCTTGTTTTCTGTGCCATCCAGGTTAATCAGGATATGGTCCAGGCCTCTCTGGTCGCTGGCATCCCAGCCCAGCACAGCATCGGCGATTTCGCCATTCACATGGTTCACTGCTTTCAGCACGCCTTTGCCATCGTAACGAGATTTGTCACCATCTCTAAGTTCAGTGGCTTCAAACATCCCGGTAGAAGCGCCGGACGGAACAGCGGCTCTGGCAAAGGTGCCATCTTCCAAAGCCATATCCACTTCCACCGTCGGGTTTCCGCGGGAATCCAAAATTTCTCTTGCGTGCAAATCAGTAATTGCTGCCATGATTTTCCTCCTACTTTTGTCACGATGGACACTTTCATTCTGTATTTACTACCAATCAACATAAAGTTAGAAGTGAGAAGTTAGAAGTTAGAAATGATGGAGCGGCGGCACAATTCATAAAGCCGCCGAAAATATATAGATATTTTTTTATAATATCTATGCGGCACTTTAAAATTTGTGTGCCGCTACCACCATTTCTCACTTCTCACTTCTAACTTCTAACTGCTTTTTATGCTTTATTATATATATCCAACAGTTCTTCCGCCTTGAGGCTTGCACCGCCAATGAGTGCTCCATCGATGTCTTTTTCTTTCAGTAAGGATTCGATGTTGCTGGCTTTGACGGATCCGCCGTACAGGATGCGAACTTCTTCGGCGGCTTTCTTTCCGGCCAGTTCCTTGATGGTCCGCCGGATGAAAGCAGACACCGCTTCTGCATCTTCTGCGGTAGCGGCCTGACCAGAGCCAATGGCCCAAATCGGTTCATAGGCGATGACCACTTTCCCGATTTCTTTCTTATCGATGTCAAACAGGGCGGTCTTGATTTCAGAACCAATCCGTTCCTCGGTCTGTCCTTCTTTTCTTTCTTCTTCCGTTTCGCCTACGCAAAGAATGGGTGTCATGTCATAGGCCAGCACGGCTTTCACTTTCCGTGCCACCAATTCATCACTTTCTCCCAAGAGCTGCCGCCGTTCCGAATGGCCGCAAATCACATAGGAGCATCCCAATTCTTTCAGCATGGCGGGAGAAATTTCCCCGGTGTACGCCCCTTTTTCTTCAGGGTATACATTCTGAGCCCCCCATTTCGCATGGGACCGTTCCAAGAAGAACCGGGTAATCGGAAGTGCCGTGAAAGGCGGACAAATCAGGAGCTCCACTTTCTCCTTCGGCACCAATTTGAATGCTTTAAAAAAGGCCTCCGTGTTGGCCACGGTGCCATTCATTTTCCAATTTCCTGCAATCAGAGTATTTCTCAATACCTATCACTCCTAATATACAGGGTTCTCAGGATACTCAGGTTGCTCAAGTTTCTCAGGTTCATCGAATGTGCCAATAAACGCTAGCTACACATGGCATCATCACGAATGATCCTATTCATGCCTAATGGCACAAGTACAATCGGTCGAAATAGCCATGCGATGAAAACACCAGCGTCAAATAGCACATACGAGAAACCTAAGAAACCTTAGAAACTTGAGAACCCTAAGCAACCTGAACCACTACCGGAAATATCGCTACTGGTTCAAATCGCTAAACCCCAATTACTTATCCGCCAGAATCGCTACGCCCGGAAGTACCATGCCTTCCAGCATTTCCAGGGACGCACCGCCGCCGGTGGATACGTGGGAGAATTTATCTCCAATGCCCAGCTGGTCCACCACGGAAGCGGATTCGCCGCCGCCGATGACGGTAGTAGCATCCAGGTCTGCCATGGCTTCCGCAATGGTATAGGTGCCTTTGGCAAATGGTTTCATTTCAAATACACCCATTGGCCCGTTCCATACTACGGTTTTCATTTTCTTCAGAGTTTCTACATAGAGCTGAATGGTCTTGGGTCCAATGTCCAGAGCCATCCACGGATCCGAGAATTCTTCCTTGGAGAGCACTTTGGTATTCGCCGTTTCAGAGAACGCATCGGCCGCCATGAAATCCACAGGGAGCATGATTTCACTGCCCATGTCGTGGGCTTTCTGCATCAGATTCTTTGCCAGGTCGAAACGATCTTTATCCTGCAAAGACTGGCCCATGTCATAGCCCTGTGCGGCTACGAAGGTATTGGCCATGCCGCCGCCGATGAGAATCACATCGGCTTTTTCCATCAGGTTCGCAATGACCTGAATCTTATCACTGATCTTGGCGCCACCAATGATGGCAGCGAAAGGTCTTTCCGGCTTTTCAATGACGCCATCAAGGAAATCAATTTCCTTTTTCAGGAGAAGACCAGCGACCATTGGCATCAGTTTGCCTACCCCAGCGACGGACGCATGGGTACGATGGGACACGCCGAACGCATCATTGACTGCTGCATCGCAACCTGCCACCAATTCTTTGGCAAACGCCGGGTCATTCTTTTCTTCTTCTTTATGGAAACGAAGATTTTCCAGCAGCAGCACTTGTCCAGGCTGGAGGGCCTGTTTCTTTTCTGCTGCTTCTTCACCGATGCAGTCAGAAGCAAATTCCACCGGCTGCTGCAACAATTCAGACAGACGCTGTGCCACCGGAGCCAGAGACAATTCCGTTTTCACTTCCCCCTTCGGACGGCCCATATGGCTGGCAATCACCAGAGAAGCGCCGCCGTCCAGGAAATACCGGAGGGTCGGGATGGTGGCTCTGATGCGGCGGTCATCCAGGATATGACCTTCCTTATCATGAGGCACGTTGTAATCTACGCGAATGTATACTTTTTTGCTCTTTGGCTGAATATCATATACGGTCTGCTTGTTCATGATTACAGTCCTTTCGAAGCCACATATTTCACCAGGTCGATGATTCTCATGGAGTAACCCCATTCGTTATCGTACCAAGCAATGACTTTAATCATATTTCCTTCCATCACCATGGTGAGCTGGCTGTCCACAGTGGAGGAAACATCGGTGGTCTTGAAATCACTGGAAACCAGCGGTTCATCGGTGTAAGCCAGGATACCTTTCAGTTCGCCTTCAGCAGCCGCTTTCAGAGCCGCATTGATTTCTTCTTTGGTGGTTGGCTTTTCTACTTCTGCCACGAAATCAACCAGAGATACATCCGGAGTTGGTACGCGGATAGCGAGACCATTCAGTTTGCCTTTCAGTTCCGGAATGACGATGCCGATGGCTTTCGCAGCACCAGTGGAGGTTGGGATGATATTTTCAGCAGCCGCTCTGCCTCTTCTTGGGTCCTTCTTGTGAGCCTTTTCCAGAATGGCCTGGTCATTGGTATAAGAATGAACGGTGGTCATGAGGCCGCGGATGATGTGGAATTTTTCGTTCAGTACTTTCACAACCGGAGCCAGGCAGTTGGTGGTGCAGGACGCATTGGAAATGACATTGTCGGTTTCCGGGTTGTAAATGCCTTCATTGACACCCATAACGATGGTAGCGTCGTCATCTTTGCCAGGAGCGGTGATGATGACTTTCTTCACAGTGCCTTTGATGTGCTTGCTGGCGCTGGCTTTGTCTTTCAGCTTGCCCGTGGATTCTACTACGATTTCTACGCCATAGCGGCTCCAATCCAGATGTTCTGGATCTCTATCGGAGAAAACATGAATTCTTTTGCCATCGATAATGAGGTCATCCCCATCGATTTTGACATCCTTGCCCAGGCGGCCATGAACGGTGTCATATTTCAGCAAATATTCAGCCGTTTCTACCCCACTTGGATTGTTGATAGCTACTACTTCCAGGTCATCTCTGTCCAGTAATCCGCGGAATACCAGTCTACCAATTCTGCCAAAACCATTAATACCGATTTTTGTCATGATTTTACATCCTCCTGTTTTTAACTTTGGAAATAAAATGTGAAAAATGTTGCTTACTCTATATCACTCCTGATTGTTCGTGGCCAGTCGTTGTTTAACAACCATCCACGAACAACCAAGAGTAAAATGCATATATCCGTTAAAGGTGTGAGTCAAATGGAAAAGATTTCGCTTGATGTTACAGGTTTTTTAGGTTGCTCAGGGTTCTCAGGTTTCTCGAACGTGCCAAGCATCGCTAGTGCATCAATATTTCTACGAAGTAGCTAGGTATTAGGAAATACACAATACCTCCTGCTGCGTTATGACTGTGGCACTAGTTAAATCCAGAAATACTTCGATTTCTATTCCATAATCAAAAGGGGGATTGGGGCGCTTTATAAGTTGTGCGCCCCTTCCGCCACT
>DBLC01000105.1:333-7260 GCA_002297935.1 Dialister sp. UBA734 | reverse complement strand
CCCCCTTTCAGTGAAAGGGGGTTAACGCTATAGCTTCTTTCGGTAGTGTCATGTTTCACGGGAAACATAGTGATACAGGTTATTATTCTGCTGCATACTGTTTTTTACATAAAACAATAACGGTGAGTGACAAGGTTAAAAGGGTTATGCAAGGTTATGGGAATACCATTTTCCCATAACCTTGTATAACCCTTTTCGTATTCATTCCTGTGAGATGATGCGGTATCGGTAACATAGAGTATAACCTGCCCGAAGGGCTACCCTTTCTCTTTGCTGGGCATAGAGATGAGAGGCTAGTCCATGAGGAGGGATCAGAAATTCTCCAACTTCACCACGTCGATGACCGGTTCTTCATAGGGATGAACCTGTTTGATGGCGTGAATGACATCGTAGATATGGCCGTTGTCTACGCGGCACTGGAGGATGTATTCATCTTCTTCGGTTTCTTCGCCGACGGTGCCGTTGTAGGGGTTGGCGCCTTCCAAGGTAGTCCAGGCGGAGTGGACTTGCCACCAGGACATACAGCCGGCGTAGTTTCCGATTCGCCCGCCGCCGGCTTCTTTGATGGCGTCGCGAATGGTATCAATGGCTTCAAAGGGAAGATAGACTTGGATTTTGTACATGATGATAACGACCTTTCTGATATACTTTGGGTGACTGGTGACTGGTGACTGGTGACTGGTGATTAGTAGCTAGGCCCTAGGGATTAGGAAATAACTGATGGAGAGGATTACGCTAGCGTCATGTTTCACGGGAAACGTTGGGATATAAGTTTATGAGGCTGTCGAAATCACATAACCTTATGTAACCTATTTAACCTAGATAATAGCGGTATATATACTGATGTTTGATAATAGGAAAAGGTAGAATAATAACCTATAAAATATTGCGGCGCTTCCAAATTTTGTGCGCCGCTACCATCACTTCTCACTTCTCACTGCCTTTCAAATAACTTTCGTCCAACGTGATACTTGCAGTGCCGTTTTCGTCCGCGTGGAGGGTGGCGCGGATGCCCATGGGGAGGAAGAGGTTATTGGCGGCGTGGCCGATGGGAAAGTTTTTCACTGCCGGCTTGCCTGCCAGTTTCGCATAGTGGGTCATGATGTCGTCCACGGTGAAGTCTCCTTCGGCGGCACCAGTTTGGGCGCGGCCGAAGTCGCCGTAGACGATGCCGGACACTCGGGAGAGGAGGCCGTTCTGGTAGAGCTGCTCCATGAGGCGATCGATTTCGTAGGGACTGACCCGTACGTCTTCTAGAAATAGAATGGCCCCGTTTCCTTTCAGTTCATAGGGGGTGCCGCAGAGAGAGGCTAGGACCGTCAGATTGCCGCCTTCCAAAAGGCCGGTGGCGTTGCCCGGGGTGAGTGTGGTGAGAGATTTCCCTTCCGGCATAGGAAGGGGACCGATGGGGTAGCTGCCGGACAGTCCATTTTCAAAGAGATACAACGTGAAGGCGGTGTAATCAAAATTCTTGAAACTGGATAACATGGGGCCGTGGATGGTCACCATGTGGGCCTTTTCACCCAAGGCAGTGTGGAGGGCGGTGATGTCGGAAAACCCGATGAACAGTTTCGGATGTTTCGCAATGGCATCATAATCCAACAGCGGCAAAATGCGGGCACTGCCATAGCCGCCGCGGAGGCAGAGAATGGCTTTCACGTCGTCGTCTTGGAAGAAATCGTTGATATCTTTGGCCCGGTCTTCATCACTGCCGGCCAGGTAGCCGGCGGACTTATGAACCGAAGGGGCCAGCTTCACCTGGTAACCCAGAGACTCCAAGAGGTCAATGGCTTCGCTGTATTCGGCCATATTTCCTTTGGCAGCCGGTGCCAGTACACCGATGGTATCGCCTTCTTTCAGCGGAGACACTTTGGACCGGCTTTGCTCCTCGTGGGCGTGGGCGGTGGAAAATAGGAAATAACACAGGATGGCTAGGACCAAAGCGATTGCTCCGGCGGCCATCCATTTTTTACGTGTGTATGAAATAGTCAATGGAATGCCCCTTTCTTGTAGTAAGTATAGCACAAATGCAGTGAGAAGTTGGAAGTGAGAAGTTAGAAATGGTGGTGGCGGTGCGGCAAATTATTATGGCGTCGCAGTATAATTGGTGACTGGTGACTGGTGACTGGGTATGTTTCACGTGAAACATGACTCTTGTGGTTTCATTACTTGCGTTAGCCCTCTTCCTTTGGAAGGGGGGCAGGGGGATAGCTCGCTGTAGCGGAATGTATCGGAATGAAAAACATAGCGGTGCAGGCGTCTTGCGATAGCGGCTAGTTCAACAACTCTTCTTCGTCGGCCTATCCCCGGCCCGCAAGCGGGCCTGCCCCTTCCTGAGGAAGGGGCCTTTTGGGGGAAATGATTCCGCTATGCTCATGTTTCACGTGAAACACGAAAAGCCGCTTTGGGAAGCGGCTTTTTACAAAGGATTATGATATAATTGGACGCGAGATAGTTGGTACGGCTTTTCTCTTACTACAAAGCAAGAGGGAGGTGGTCACAATGAGTACATATGAAACATTATCCCTAATGATAGCGTTTGGCTCACTGATCGTCCTCATCATCACTGCTTCTAAGAAGTAGTAACTGAAAAAAGCCACCCAATGGCTTGGACAGCTTCCTTCAAACATTACTATTTTGAGAAAGCCAGATCCGCGCCCTGGATAACCAACTATCTCTTTTTTTATATTATATCATATAGGGTCAAATGTTTCATGTGAAACAGGAAAAAGGTTATTATTTCGCCATGAGCTTTTGTGAAGAACTAGATGTTATCCGCTTGTCAAGAAGTTAAAAGGGTTATATAAGGTTATGGGGGAAGCGGGATTTCCATAACCCTTTATACCCTTTTATAACCATGACACCTTTGTATAACAAGAGATGTTTCACGAAAGAAAGCAGCAGAATAATAACCCTTTATCGTCATATTTCACGGGAAACATAGGGATACGTGCCAACAGCTCACTACATATGCTACAATGGGGGAGAGGTGAGGCTATGGAAGCGTGGTATGAATCGAAATTGAGGGCGCCGTGGATGAGGAAATATTTCTCCTTTCAGGGGCGGCTCAATCGGAAGCCTTATATTTTGCGGGGCATTGTGCTGTATGTGATATATCAGCTGGTGTGTTTGCTCATTGGGGTGCTGGTGGCGTTGGCCCTGGGGGCTTCTGTGGCGCAGAGAAATGATTTATACATCCACACCGTTTCGTTTGTGGTGGGGTTGGTGCCGAATATGATCTATTCCTTGGGGTCCTTTTCTTTGATTGCCCGGCGGCTCCATGATTTGGATAAAAAGGCCGGATGGTTTATCAAAATCAATCTCATTGCGGTGGTGCTGCTTTATGGGGCGCTTCTGGTGTGCTGGCTGCTTTATTTCTTCCCCGCTACATTTATGGTTGCTTTCGGGATGATTTTGCTGGTGGGCAGCGTGCTGACCCTGTTCAGTTTGTACGTGCTGGTGATTATGATTTGCCTTCTCTTTCAGAAAGGGACAGAGGGAGTGAATCGGTTTGGAGAACCGTTGGTGTAGTGACTCATCATTTATTTTCTTTTGGTAGGAGTTCGCTATCATTGGGGTTAGGGTTTAAGGTTTAGGGGTTGTATTCTGGTATTTAAACCTTAAACCAATGGTATTTTTTAGACCTGCTGATTGTAAATGAAGGACTCGGAAAGTAAACCTTACATATCAAGTGTGTGAATGATTTATTTATTTGCAAGTGTAAGACATATGGAGGTATACCCATGGATATGTCAGAAGAAATTACAAAAATGAATCTGTATAAAACCTTTGAGCCTTATATCGATCCGTCGGTGACCATGCAGGAACGGCTCAAGGGACAGGTGAAATTGACAGCCCAGGCGACGGAAGAGGCAAAGCAGGCCTTGGCGAAGTGGAAGGCTTTGAAACTCAAAAGCAGACTCTTTTAAGGGCAATGAGGAGATCGTATGATTTCTTGGTGACTGGTGATTGGAAGGGATTAGTGGCTAGGTCCTAGGGATTAGGGGGGGAGGATTGCGCTAGGTTCATATTTCATGTTTCACGTGAAACGCTATGTTGAATAAGGAGGAATACCTATGGATGAAATGCTTGACACGGGGGATATCGCCCTTTTGAATACCCTCACACCGGAGCAAAAACATCATGCGCTGATATTGTATGCAGGGCGGGAGAAGAAAAAATCGATTGCTTACGTTTTGTGGGTACTTTTTATGGTGTATTATTTCTACTTGGGTCGGCCGCTGATGAATATTGCACTCTGGTGCCTGCTATTCTTGGCTGTTGGTTGGATTTGGTGGTTTGTCGATTTATTCCGTATTTCCTCTATGGTGGATCGAAAGAATAAAGAAATATTAAAAAATTGTGTTCGTGAAGCACAGCTGTTGTATCCGGCGAGACAAGGATAAAAGCAGTGTGTAGTGTCGTAGGAAATAGAAAAACTGTGAACTGTTGACTACAACAACCGCTGTCTCTGGACGACTACATCGGTATGTGTCTTATTTCATTTATATCGCTAGTGGGAGCTATCCTCCTGCCCCCCTTTCAGCGAAAGGGGGTAACTGCTAGAGGAGATTCCGCTGGAGTCATGTTTCACGTGAAACACGAAAAGCCGCTTCGGAAAGCGGCTTTTTATAAAAGATTATGATATAATTGGATGCGAGATAGTTGGTACGGCTTTTCTCTTACTACAAAGCAAGAGGGAGGTGGTCACAATGAGTATATATGAAACATTATCCCTAATGATAGCGTTTGGCTCACTGATCGTCCTCATCATCACTGCTTCTAAGAAGTAGTAACTGAAAAAAGTCACCCAATGGCTTGGACAGCTTCCTTCAAACTACAAATTTAGAGAGAAGCCGATTCCTTCCCACGGGTATCAACTATCTCATTTTTTATATTATACCATATGGGGTCAAATGTTTCACGGGAAACGAAAAAAGCCGCTCCTAGGAGCGGCGATTTCCGGTCAATCACGATGTCTACATACAGTGTAACATAGATAGCCATGATTTAATAGAGATATGAGGAAGAAAAGGTTATAAGGGTTATTATTCTGCCTAGGCCGATGAGTCCTCATAGCGAGATACGTAAAGAGAAAGGGTTATAAAAGGTTATGAAAACGATATTTCATAACCTTTTATAACCCTTTTTAACCTTGTGATGAGCGGGATATTCTCTTTGTTAGGTTAGGTAAGCAGCAGAAGGATACCCTTTTTAAGATTTGTGAAAAAGGACAATTGTCGCATTTGGCAAGAGGCTATTTTTCATCATTCGACAAATGGGTTTTATCGAAGAGGAGGAAAGCCAGGGAGGTGATGATAGCCACTACGGTAGCCAGGCCCATGCCTTTCAGCTGTACCGGGCCGAGGACGATGGTGGCGCCGGAGAGGCCGGAGATCATGGTGACCGCGGTGAGGATCAGGTTTCTGGATTTCGTGTAATCCACCCGTTTTTCAATGAGCATACGGATACCGGAAGCAGCGATGAAACCGAAGAGGAGAATGCATACGCCGCCCATGACCGGGGTGGGGATGGCGTGGATGAGGGCGGCGATTTTGCCGATGAAGGAGAACAGAATGGCAAAGCAAGCGGCACCGCCGATGACCCAGGTGCTGTATACGCCGGTCATGGCCATGACGCCCATATTTTCCCCATAGGTCGTATTTGGTGTCGAACCGACGAAGCCGGAAATCATATTGGACAAGCCGTCGGCGAAGAGGGACCGATGGAGTCCCGGGTCCTGAATCAGGTTGCGGCCTACGATATCACTGGTGACGAAAAGATGGCCGATGTGTTCCGCCAGCACCACGAAGAGGGCCGGGAGAATCATCATGATGGCAGACATGTTGAAATGGGGCGCATAGAACGTCGGGAAAGCGAACCATGGCATTTCTTCTACGTGAGAGAAATCCACCACGCCCATGAAAACCGACAGGATATAGCCAGCGATGACGCCGATCAGAATGGGGATGATGGAAATAAACCCTCTGCCCAGCACGGTCGCCAAGATGGTCACCACCAGGGTGAACATGGAAATCGTGATAGACGTGGTGGCCGACATGCCCTGTGGTTCTCCGATGAAGCCCGACATGGTCATGGCCAGCGGCGCCAGTTCCAGACCGATGATGGCTACGATAGCCCCCATGGCGGCCGGCGGAAATAATACGTCAATCCAGTGGACGCCGATTTTCTTCACCAATAGAGCCAGCACCATGAAGCACAGACCGAAAGCGATGAAGCCCCCTTGGGCATCGGCGTAAGTCATTCCGGCGGTGGCAGTGACTGCCAGGACTGGGGAAATAAAGGCAAAGGAAGAGCCCAGGTAAGCCGGGAGTTTCCATTTGCAAATGGTGAGATAAATCAAAGTGCCAATGCCGTTCATAAAAAGACAAGTGGCAGGGTCCACGTTCAAAAGGAACGGAACCAGGACCGTGGAGCCGAACATCGCAAACAGATGCTGCAGCGCCAGAGGAATGGTGGGAAGAAGGGGCAGCCGTTCTTCCACTTCGATGATGCGTTTACTCATGAGTTACTCCTTTACGTGTGTCATCACATAGAAATGATTTCGCTAGAAATATAGGTTGCATAGGTTACTCAGGGTTCTTAGGTTTCTCAGGTTCCTCAAATGTGCGAAAGGACGCTAGGGAAACATCTCATTCGAGGAACCTGAGCATCTTGAGAAACCTGAGTAACCTGTGCAACTTGTAACGGAAACGGAATCATTTCCTGTGCGATAGAATCACATGGCACTCTCAAAAAAGAGGAGGCTCCAGCGCAGACTGAAGATCCTCCTTTCTTGAGATACCGGATGTAAAATTGACCGATACTATTTTATTCTTTTTTTGTTAGAAAATCAAGGGATTAGTAGCTAGGCCCTAGGGATTAGGAATGTTTCACGGGAAACATAAAAAGCCTTCCCCAGTGGGG
>DBLC01000105.1:0-313 GCA_002297935.1 Dialister sp. UBA734 | reverse complement strand
AGGGCCTATCCCGGTAGTAAATGTGGAATAAGGAAATCGGTGAAATGCGCTTTTGCTATGAGACACTAGCGAGAAACGCTATTTCCGGTAGTGCAGGTATCACCGAGCGGGATTGTCGTACATTTAGCGTTTTATACCGCCTGCGCTGCCCCCTCAGCCTTCGGCAGCTCCCCCCGACAGGGGAGCCAAGACGCTGGATGTGATTCCGCTGGAGTCATGTTTCACGTGAAACATGACTCTGACGAGAAAAGCACTAGCGTCTTATCTCCCCCGACGGGGGAGAATTAAAGAGGGGGAGGCAGTAGCGGTATAC
>DBLC01000107.1 GCA_002297935.1 Dialister sp. UBA734 | reverse complement strand
AGAAACCTAAGAACCCTTAGCACCTTAAGAACCTTTAACTTCCAGCGAAATCATACCTACTAACGCAAATCCTTAACTTAACAACATTGCGCCCCGAGTGGTCTTCTTTCTTTTTATTATCCCTGAAAGCCAAGAGAAAGGCGAATGCCGATTTCGCATGTATATTTTGTATTTGATTCTAAAAAGAGATAATAGAAAAGTTGCTCAGGTTCCTCAAACGTGCCTAGAACCGCCAGTTGTCCCAGCTCATTCAAGAAATGGAAGTGGTTATCTGATATAATAAGGTATATATGGTATCTCACAAGTTCCGGTATACATGCTGTTGTTAGTTGTTGGTTGTGAGTTGTTTGACCCCAACAACCCACAACTAACAACCAACAACCATTGTTATTTCCATTCAGCTGGCATTTTACCGCTAGTGCTGCGAGATTTCTCCACTCAGAGGCACATCCAGTTTCATATCTATTTCGTCATTTTGCACGAATACGACCGGTCGAAATGACGGATACGGTTAGAGGCACATTCGATGTCCCTAGGGCCTAGCCACCAATCCCTAGCTACTCCCCGAGTCACCAGTCACGAGTCACCAGTCACTCAATCCCCAAGGAGGTCTTTCTATGAAAATGAACATCCGCTATATGGCCGCCGTCTTAGGCCTTACGATTCCGCTTCTTTGCAGTGCTTTGCCTGCCCAGGCGTCTTTATGGCCCGGGCTGGGCACCAAGCCGTCAGAAAAGTCTGGTGCTTTCCGCACCGATGATTTCCGGGAACACACCAGTGAGCTTCAAAGTCCCTGGATGATTGCCCACGTGAACAATGAAACCTTTGCAGGCAAGGTCAATGCGGCCATTGCCAGAGAAAAGCGGCAGTTTGTGGATTCCGTGGCCGCCCAGAATGCACGAAAAGAAACTTTAGGTTGGATGAGCTGGCACGAAGGGTTGGTGGGCAATTTCATCACCAATACCCAGGGTCTCACCAGTTTGGTTCTCATCGAGCAGACCCTATCCGCCGGTGACGCCCACGGCACCACCTTTGCCAAAGGGCTGACCTTTAACGGCGCCGGGGACCTGGTCGATTTGTCAGACCTGCTGCCCAATCTGACCGTGGACGATGTGAACCAGTACATTCTCCACACAGCCAAGAAAAAACAAATCGCCCTGCTGCCCAAGCACACCGTCACCGCCCTTCCCACTAATTTTTATGTAGGAAAAAACAAGGTGATCTACGCCATTTACCAGCAAAACGACCTGACCCCCGCAGAAGAAGGGGTATTTTCGGTGGCAATTGGGAAGGTGTAACTAGCGGTGTTGTCGCTAGTGATTTTGAGTGCGTAATGCGTGGTGCGTAGTGCGTAATGATGGATGGGGCGCACAATTCATAAAGCGCCCCGATACCCTCTTTTATATTGGATCTGGAGTCATGTTTCACGAGAAACGTTTCTTTAAAAGGTTATGATTCTACTGCCTACCATTTCTAACATAGAATAATACTCGTGAGTGACAGGGTTAAAAAGGTTATAAAAGGGTTATGGGAGAACGGTATTCCCATAACCCTTTTATAACCCTTTTATAACCCTTTTATAACCCTTTTAACCTTGTCGCTTGCGATAACAGGAAAATTTTCGCAGAAGAAATCAGCAGAATCATAACCTTTATTGATATGTTCCCCGTGAAGCATGCCTCCAATCCTCAATATAAAAAGAGGGTATTGGGGCGCTTCCAAATTTTGTGCGCCCCTTCCTCCATTACGCACTACGCACCACGCATTACGCACTCAAAAAAATCCCCGCAGCGAAGGGGAACGCTGCGGGGTTTTTGATTGCTATAAAAGAAATAACTATGAAATTATCTATCTCTGGTTCTGCAGAGGCCGCGATCGCAGTTTCTGAGGAAGCGGAGAAGGTGTTCGATTTCTGGGGTGGACGGGAGTTCCTGTTCCATTTCCAGGATGGCATCGTTGAGCTTCAAGCCGGAACGGAAAATGAGGCGATAGGCCTTTTTCAGACAGCTCTTCACTTCTGGGGTGATGTTATTTCTAGAAAGGCCAACACTGTTGAGGCCCACTACGCGGGCTGGATTGCCGTCAACGATGACGAAAGGACACACGTCCTGCACGATTTTGGACATACCGCCTACCATGGCACAGGCACCAATTTTCACGAACTGATGGATGCCGCTCATGCCGCCAATGACTGCATGGTCTTCGACGATCACGTGACCTGCCACGCCGGAGAAGGAAGACATGACGATGTGGTCCCCGAAGTTGCAGTTGTGTGCCACGTGGGTGTAAGCCTGCAGCATGTTGTAAGAACCAATCCGGGTTTCGCAGTTTTCGCCGGTCGCACGATGGATGGTCACGTATTCACGAATCAGGTTGTGATCGCCGATGACCACGGTGCTGTATTCGTCTTCAAATTTCAAATCCTGCGGGTCTTCGCCGATAACGGCCTGGGGATAAATGTGATTGGCTTTGCCCATGCGCACATTTTTCGCAATGACTGCATGCGGTCCGATGACGGTGCCTTCGCCAATTTCACAATTTGGTCCCACATAGGCATAAGCGCCGATGGTGACGTTCTGATGAATGATCGCAGTTGGATCAATAATAGCTGTTGGATGAATGCTCGGTTCCACCGATTTGATAACTTTTAATTCCATGATTTTCCCCTTTATACAAGCCCCTACCCATAAGCCGCTCGCCGGCATCGGGGCAAATTGCTGTTGCTTTATAAAAATGATATTGCTTTAAGGAAACACTGATTTAATCATGGCTTGGAATTATTCTTGAATTTTTATTC
>DBLC01000164.1:1114-3473 GCA_002297935.1 Dialister sp. UBA734 | reverse complement strand
TTTCACAAAAGTGAATTAATGATCAGCCACTAACTTATGGGCAATCCCTAGGTATTACAGTTAACTGTTAACCGTCTCCCTTAATCCCTAGCTACCAGTCACGAGTCACTAGGCCCCCAAAACCAAAAATATTTCAAAAAATCAATTCACAACTCTTGCGAAAATGTGATATAATTAGTTGTATTTCATAATAACAAAAGACTACGTGTCAATGAAAGCATACAGATAGAATCAGCGTCTGTAGCGTTATAGTTTGCCCGAGGGGGAAAAGGAAAGAAATGAAAAGAGAAGACATCCGCAACATTGCCATTATCGCTCACGTCGACCATGGTAAGACGACTCTGGTAGATGCTATGCTGAAGCAGAGCCACATTTTCAGAGATAATCAGAAGGTAGCTGAACGTGTCATGGACTCCAATCCGTTGGAACGTGAACGCGGCATCACCATTCTGGCAAAGAATACCTCTGTAATGCACAATGGAGTAAAGATCAATATCGTCGATACCCCAGGGCATGCGGATTTCGGTGGCGAAGTAGAACGTATCCTGAACATGGTTGATGGCGTTCTTCTGCTGGTAGATGCTCATGAAGGCCCGATGCCGCAGACCAAGTACGTACTGCGTAAAGCACTGGAACATAAGCTGAAACCAATCGTTGTAATCAATAAAATCGACCGTCCTGACCAGCGTATTTCCGATGTAGAAGGCGAAATTCTGGAACTGTTCATGGAACTGGAAGCCGATGATGACCAGCTGGATTTCCCGCTTCTCTATGCATCTGCTAGAAGCGGTATTGCCAAGCTTCATATGAATGATGAAGGCAAGAACCTGGATCCACTGTTCGATGCCATTTTGAAATATATCCCATGCCCGGAAGGTGATCCGGATGCAGGACTGCAGGTCATGGTGACCACTTTGGAAGCTGATGATTACCTGGGCAAGATTGCTATCGGTCGTGTGACCCGTGGCACCGCAAAGCAGGGCATGTCTGTAGCGATCACCGATGGTGAAAAGATCAGAAGCGACCATATCGGCGCGCTCTTCAACTGGCAGGGAATGAAACGGACTCCTATCACCGAAGCGAAGGTAGGGGACATCATCGCTATGGCAGGTTTCAAAGATATCAATATTGGGGAAACCGTAGCGGATGCGAACAATCCAGAAGCATTGCCGTCCATCCACATCGATGAACCGACTTTGTCCATGGTATTCCATGTCAACAAGAGTCCATTCGCTGGCCGTGAAGGGGATTTCGTTACTTCCCGTCACATCCGTGCGCGTCTCTACAAAGAAATCGAAACCAACGTGGCTCTTCGCGTAGAAGACACCGATACATCCGATGCATTCAAAGTATCCGGCCGTGGTGAACTTCACCTGTCCGTTCTGATTGAAACCATGCGTCGTGAAGGATTTGAATTGGAAGTTTCCAAGCCGCAGGTTATTTACAAAGAAATCAATGGCAAGAAGTGCGAACCACTGGAACGCCTCACCATTGAAGTACCACAGGAATTCATGGGTGCTGTCATGGAAGGTCTGGGACCGAGAAGAGCCGAAATGATTTCCATGGAAGAACTGGCTGGCTACATGAAGATGGAATTCTCCATCCCAGCTCGTGGCCTCATCGGCTTCAGAAATGAACTGCTGACCACCACCCGCGGCACCGGCATCATGTACCATGTATTCCAGGGCTATGTACCATACAAGGGAGATATCCCGGAAAGAACCAGAGGTTCTCTGGTTGCCTTTGAATCCGGCGTGACCACCGCATATGGCCTGAACTCCGTTCTAGACCGTGGCGAACTGTTCCTGGAACCAGGCGTAGAAGTGTACGAAGGTATGATCATCGGCGAAAATTCCCGTGACCAGGATATGGACGTCAACCCATGCAAGAAGAAACATCTGACCAATACCCGTGCTGCCGGTTCTGATGACGCTATCAAATTGCCGCCATGCCGCAAGTTCACCTTGGAAGGCGCACTGGAATGGATCAACGATGACGAACTGGTAGAAGTGACTCCACAGAGCATTCGTATGAGAAAGATGGTCCTCTCTCGCCAGGCTAGATATAAAAATGCAAATGTAAAGAAGAGCCAGCAGTAATTGGCTCTTGGAAATAAAATGTAAAACGCTCCCCTGTGTAGATTCACATGGGGGCGTTTTTGTATGGAAATATAGGTTACTCAGGTTTCTCAAGTTGCCAAGGTGGCTCAGGTTCTCCGCATGTGCCAAGTGACGCTAGTGGTATCATTGATATTTACCCTCTTCCTTAGGAAGGCAATGCTGTTAAGTTAAGAATTTGAGGCAATAAGCATGATTCCGCTTGTGATTAAAGGTTACTCAGGTTTCTCAAGTTGCTGAGG
>DBLC01000164.1:0-1030 GCA_002297935.1 Dialister sp. UBA734 | reverse complement strand
CGAAAGGAATCATTACATATTTCGTTTAACTTAACATCATTGCCTTAGGAAGGGGGCAGGGGGGGATAGGAAGATGAAGAAGAGTTGTTAGGCTAACCGTTAGAGAGGGCGCCTAAACGAGTAGATGTAAATGTATTTCATATCGCTAGAGCGAGCTATCCCCTGGACTTTTCGCTACGCTCAAGTCCTATCCCCTTCCAAAGGAAGGGGATTATTAATGGATGATAGTGCTAGGGAAACAAACCCAAAAACCTAATCCCCAATCCCTAGGGCCTAGCTACTCGCTACCAGTCACCAGTCACCAGTCACCAACAACCACCGATGGTGTATAATACAAATAAGTGTAAAACCAGGTGGTTCACGAAAGGAGAATAAACTATGAAAGCAGATTGTGCCAATTGTCCCCATCATGCCTGCTATGTGCATGGCACCAATTGTACCGGTGTGAAGGACGAAGAGATTCGTAAGGCCTATACCCCGGAAGAACGGAAAATTATGGAAGCGGCGGCCTATGTGGAAGGAACCTATTATAGTGATATTTGCCGTCTCCAGGAAACGGCTGAATTTGCCAAGCAAATGGGCTATAAGAAGCTGGGCTTGGCTTTCTGCATCGGACTCCATAATGAAGCACGGTACATTGTGAAATATTTCCAAAACCAGGGATTTGAAGTGTATTCCGTGTGCTGCAAGAACTGTTCCTTTGCCAAAAGCGAATTTGGTTTGAAACAGGTCCATCCGGAAGCAGAGCACGAAGCCATGTGCAATCCGAAGTTCCAGGCTCGCTTCTTGGCGGAAAAAGGGGTGGAACTGAATATCATCTGCGGCCTTTGCGTGGGTCATGATACGATCTTCACGTCCAATGCCAAGGGCCCTGTGACTTGTCTGGTGGTGAAAGATCGTTTGCTGGCTCACAATCCCCTGGGGGCTATTTATTCTCGGTATTGGAGAAAGAAATTGCATATCATGGATGAAGGGGAGATTTAGGGAGTCGTCATTTATTCGTTTTGCTGAAAAGTGCGTAGTGAGTAGT
>DBLC01000012.1:10855-14091 GCA_002297935.1 Dialister sp. UBA734 | reverse complement strand
AGCGCCCCAATACCCCCTTTTTATTATAAATAGCTGTTCCTTGTTAGTTGCTTGGCTTCAAACAGCAGACAATCAACAACAGTGAAGTGCATATAAAAAATCGGCGAGCCTATAGAAACGGACTTTGCACCATTTGAATCAACCGTTATAAGAGTAATTCGGCGTGCTCGCCGCCATCATTACGCACTTCGCACTACGCATTACGCACTTTTGCAAATAAAGGATTCAATGATACATGATGATAGCGGTCAATGAAAAGATACGAGCTAAGGTCGAAGCCCTTCCCGATTCGCCTGGCGTATATCGATGGAAGGATAAAGACGGACGGATTATCTATGTGGGCAAGGCGAAGAATCTGAAAAATCGAGTCCGTTCCTACGTGCGGGAGGACAAGAGTCGGTCGCCCAAAGTGGCGGCCATGATTCGCCATGCCGATGATTTGGATATCACCATGACCGGCACCGAGATGGAAGCTCTCATTTTGGAGTGCAACCTGATTAAGGAAATCCACCCGAAGTACAATATTTCTCTTCGAGATGATAAGTCTTATCCCTATGTGAAGCTGACTGTCAAAGAAGAGTGGCCTCGCATTTTTGTGACAAGAAATATTCGTCGCGATGATGGGGCCAAGTATTTCGGTCCCTTCACCGATGTGACCAGTTTGCGGCAGACTTTGAGTCTCCTCCGGCGGTACTATCCTCTTCGGACTTGTCGGTCCATGAAAGTGGCCCGCCCTTGTTTGCAGTACCATTTGCACCTGTGCAGTGCGCCCTGTTTCGGTCATATTTCAAAGGCTGACTATGACCGGGACGTGAAGACCGTGTGTGACTTGTTTGAAGGGAAAAGCACGGGACTGGTGAAAGAGCTGCAGCAGAAAATGATGGACGCGTCGGAAGCCATGGAGTTTGAAGCGGCCGCCAAGTATCGGGACCAGATTCGGGCCATCGAAAGCGTGCAGCAGCGTCAGCACATTGTGTCCAATGAAGGAGATTTCGATGTGGTGGGCCTGGCCAGAGATGGCAGCCATGCGGGGCTGGAAGTGTTTTATATCCGGTACGGCCGCATGGTGGGAAAGGAAAATTTCAGCATTCCCGAAAGTGCATCTGAAACGGACGAGGATATTATTTCTGCATTTCTAAAAGATTTCTATGGAGAAAATACTATCTCTGTGCCAAAGGAAATCATTTTGCCTCTTCTGCCAGAAGAAGGGGATCTTTTGGCTTCCTGGCTGACCCAGCTTCGTGGCAGTGAAGTGAAACTGATCGTGCCGGAACGAGGGTTCAAACGGCGGCTGAAGGATATGGCCATGGCCAATGCTGGGAAATATTTGTCCGATAAGAAACTCCAGTGGGAGTACCAGGACGCCCGGGAGCAGGGGGCGGTACAGAAATTGAAAGAATTGCTGCACCTGCCTCGGCTGCCAGAGCGGATGGAATGTTTCGATATTTCCCATAACCAGGGGGCTGAAACCACCGGTTCCATGGCGGTTTTTGAACACGGTCGCCCGGCGAAAAAGGAATATCGCAAGTTCAAACTCCAAACCACCCAGGGGCACGCCGACGATTTCAAATCCATGGCAGAAGTGATGAGCCGCCGTTATGGGAACCATCCCGATTGGCCCACGCCGGACCTCATCGTCCTCGATGGCGGCCTGGGGCAATTGCATGCAGCCCTTCCGGTGATTCGTGCTGCTGGTTGTGATACTCCAGTGATTGGCTTGGCAAAACGTATCGAAGAAATCTACGTGGAAGGCAGTGAAGATCCCATCGTGCTAGACCATCACGAACCGGCCCTGCAGCTGCTCCAATTCATTCGAGACGAAGCCCATCGTTTCGTTATCACCTACCATCGGAAATGGACCAACAAAAGAAATACCGAGTCCGTGCTGGACCACATCGAAGGCATCGGTCCCAATCGCAGAAATGCCCTGTGGCACGCGTTCCGTTCGCTGGATGAAATGCGAAAAGCTACCGAAGAAGAACTGGCCCAGGTGCCAGGAATGAACAAACGGGCTGCCCACAATGTGTATCAATTTTTCCATATGAGGAAAGACGAGAAACAAATGGTGATTCAAGGACTGATAGTGGAAAGCAAAGAGTAAAGTGAGTAGTAAAGGTTAGCCCTTCGGGCAGGTTATGATTAACTGACGCCTTTTTTAACAATGTATAATTATCCAAAGCAAAAGGGTTATAAAAAGGTTATGAGATTATCGAAAATCCCATAACCTTTTATAACCCTTTTAACCTTTTGATAAGCGGTAGATTTTGTTTGTTAGAATAAAGAACCTGGTAGAGTAATAACCTGCCCGAAGGGCTAACCCATGTTACATACTTTTTCAGATTACCATCTATTTTAGCGCTAAGGGCTAATAAATGTATTGATAAATTTGCTAATAATTAGTACAATGGGGTTGGAGGTGCTGCATATGGAAAATTTAACACCGGCGTTGAAAAATACAATTCCGATCAGCTTATTTAACAAAGGGCTAGCAGGAAAAATATTTAAAAGCGTCAAAGAAGATGGCTCTAAAATAGTCATGAAAAACAATGCGCCAGAATGTATTCTCCTTTCTCCAGAAACCTATATGGAAATCACGGAAAAATTGGAAAATGCAGAGTTGCTTGCTTTGGCATTGGATAGAATAGAACATGGCGCTTTACAGAATACCAGAGACTGGGATGAAGTGATGAAAGAGTTGAATATCACACCTAAGGATTTAGAAGATATTGATGATTCTGAGGTTGAATTTGAATGATTTGGCATAAAAAGCTTTCTGTCTATGCAGAAAAGGATTTGAAGCATTTCGCTAGATATCATCAAAAGGTCATTGATAAAGCCATTGAGAAAGTGGTACAAAATCCGGGGCCCGATGGCTATGGAAAGCCACTGGGAAATAAAAGCGGCAATCAGCTCTTTGGTTTATATAAGATTAAATTGAAGAAATCCGGGATTCGAATTGTCTACGCATTGATACAGACGGACAGTGAAATGCTCATTATTGTGATTGGCGCTAGAGAGAATGACAGTGTGTATGATATAGCAGCTAAACGGTATAAGAAGATGAAAGATGAGAAGTTACTTTGAGAATGCCAAAAAAGTTTCCTGTAGTGCTATCCTTGATGGTATACCATTATTTCATAGTTGTTTCTATAATAGGGGCAATGCTGTTAAGTTAAGAATTTGAGACAATAAGCATGATTCCGCTTGCGATTAAAGGTTACTCAGGTTTCTCAAGT
>DBLC01000012.1:5537-10830 GCA_002297935.1 Dialister sp. UBA734 | reverse complement strand
CTCAGGTTCCTCGAATGTGCTGATAGGCACTAGTGTTATCATCTCATTCGTGGAACCTGAGAAACTTGAGAATCTTGAGCAACCTGAGAAACTTTATCACAAAAGGGATCATCCCGTATTTTGCTTAACTTAATGACATTGATAATAGGGGGATTGGGGTACTTCCAAATTTTGTGTGCCCCTTCTGCCATTACGCACTACGCACTTCGCATCACGCATTTGGTGGTGTAGGCAGTTGCAAACTCCATGAAAAATGCTTGACAAAAATCACGATAGCTTGTACAATATTGAAGTTGATAATTTTCTCTAAGTTTATTAGAGCGCTGCAACGCAGTGAAATGACTATAACGGCATAACGGCCGATAGGTAAGGAGGTGCTAGAAATGCCGGTTCCGAAGACAAAAAGTTCTAGATCCCGTCGTGATAAGAGACGTGCAAATTGGAAACTGACTGTTCCGGGTCTTGTGGAATGCCCACAGTGCCATGCACTGAAAAAACCTCATCATGTATGCCCAGTATGCGGTTTCTATAAAGGCAAACAGGTTGTAAGCAAGACTGTTGAAGGTTAATCTTACAAATGAAAGAGTCTGTGATATGCAGGCTCTTTTTTATTTTGCATTTTTTCGCTGGAGATTTTAATACGTAATGCGAAGTGCGTAGTGCGTAATGCAGGCGGCGGCGCACAACTTATAAAGCGCCGCAGAATATAAAAAGGTTATTATTCTACTGATTCCTCATTTCTAACATATTCGAAATAAAGCTAGTCAAAAGGTTATAAAGGGGTATATAAGGTTATGGGAATATCGTTCTCGCATAACCCTAAATAACCTTTATACATATCGTATTGCATGAAATATGACTCTATCCGTTTTCCTAAAATCGGCGAGCTATATAAAAAGGAATTATGATACTTGATACCCATCGGTATAAGAGCAATGCGAGGGCTCGCCGCACTCATTCCTCATTCCTCATTTCTCCCTCCTCCCTATTTCCCAATCCCTAGGGCCTAGCTACTAATCCCCAATCCCTTTACCTAGTCCCCCGTCACCAAAAAAGAGAGTCTTTCCTTGAGAAATGGCTCTTTTTTTTGTATAATTTTGTATAGTCTATAGAATTTTATGAGAAAATGATGAAAAGAGGATTTCTATGTTCCTTCGTCTATTGTTTCTACTGGGCATTCTTTGTGCTTGTTTCCATCCTTTGACCTGTCAAGGGGAGGCGTTGCTTTCGGCAGCTTTTCCTTATAGTGCCACTGACAAAAAAGAGGAAGCCCATCCGGGAAGTACCCAGCTGCTCTATGTGAGTGTGCAGAATTTCAACCAGCCCGATGCAGAAGAGGCTACGGTGACGCTCACGCTACCGGAGGGCTTTCGGGCCCTGGCTGGAGAAAATTGGACCATCGATGGGCAGCAGGTTGAAATTCACTGGACACTGCCAGCCCAGTATGGAGAACAGTTCACCGCCATTCCGGTGGTTTGTCCGGAAGGAGCTTCGCAGGGATCGTACGAAATTCCTGTTTCTTTGGACAGCCCAGAAGGGCATCAGGAGCAGATGATTTCTTTTAACGTAGGTGCAGCGGAAGAACCGCAGAAGGAAAGGGGAAAGAAGCCGGCTGATTCGTGGTACATCCAAGCGGTGACGGTGCCGGTGGATGAATCGGGACAGCGGGACGCCCGGCAGGAAAAGGAAACGTTGGTGGTGCCCGATATGACGCTGGAGAATATGAAGAATCGGCTCACTGGGGGCCATGGTGTCGATTGGGATAGCGTACTGGCGAAGCCAAATACCTATTTGCTTTTGGATATGCGAAATCCGAAAAAGGACACCCGCACCATTCATTGCCGTATAGAATTGATGGACAAGGAAACCGGAGAGGTACGGCCGGGACTCTTGGCGGCTCCTGATGAAGCGGGTCATGTGAATCGGGACAGCCAGGCCACGGAAGCAACCTTGTCACTGAACGGAAATAAAATGCAAATGGCTGTGCTTCCTCTCTATGTGGATCCCTTTTCTATCAATGAAGGGGAGTACAGTTTGCGTATTTCGCTGCAAGATGGAGAAGCGGAGAAGACCACAGAAATTCCGATGCATGTGGTGAAGAAACGGAGCGTGGGACTCTTCACATTGGGCTTGGCTCTGTGTTGCCTGGTGGCGGTAGCTTGCTCTATCCGGGCACTAAAGAAATGTATCCTTCATATTGGCGCCAAAGGGGATATCACAGTGTCTCTGTTTGCCGCACTGGCTTTTGGCGGCGTGGTGGTGCCAGTGACGCTGTTGGGAGATTTCCTTCACGTTATCTTGGGACCTTTTTCCGGACTGGTGACGGGGCTTCTTTCCGGGGTAGTGCAATACTTACTCTTGATGGCGCTTTTGATTCTATTTCGTCAGCCCGGCGTGGCGGCCTTGTTTTTCCTCATGCGCTGGCTCTTGTCGGCGGTGCTCTTTGGCCGCGTGACACCGGTGGGCATTTTGATTTGTGCCGTGTCGGTGGTAATCATCGAAGTGGCTCTCTGGGTGGTCGGTTTCTATCGGAAGAAAGACATATCGCCGGTCTATGCCATGGGAATTTCTTTTTTGATTGGCTGCTGCGATGCGGGCATCACGTTTATCAATATGGAGCAGCTCATGTTTTTCTATCGGCTCTATTATGCCGATTGGTTTATCGGTTTGTATATGATCATGAATGGACTGTTGTATAGCACCATCGGCAGCTGGATGGGGTACAAAATCGGAAGTCGTTTGAAGCAGGTGATGGGATCATGATGCTGGAAATCAAAGATTTGTGCTGCCGGTATCTGTCTCGGAAGAAAGATACCTTGCGGCATGTGAATCTATCCATAGAAGAAGGAGAAATGGTGCTCATTGCGGGCCGTTCGGGCAGCGGGAAATCGACGTTGATTAAATCCATCACGGGGCTTTTGGATGAAGAAGAAGGACAACTTTCGGGAGAGATTCTGCTGCAGGGAAAAAATCTTCGGGCCCTATCACCAGAAGATATCGGTCTGCTGGTGGGCACGGTGTACCAGACGCCGGATGACCAGCTTTTTGCCATGACTGTAGCCGATGAGGTGGGATTTGCTTTGGAGAACCGCGGAGAACCAGCCGATGTGATTGCAGCGGAAGTGCAACGGGCGTTGGAGAAGACCGGACTTTCCGGTTTTGAGGAACGAAGCATCCATGCCTTGTCCGGCGGGCAGCGGCAGCGGTTGGCGCTGGCGTCTATTTTGGTGACCCATCCGAAATTGCTTATTCTGGACGAACCGGTGAGCCAGATGAATCCCCAAGGGGTGAAAGATTTCCTGGAATTATTGGTATCGCTGAATCGGGAAGATCATATGACCATCCTGGTGGTGGAGCACCGCGTGAACGAGCTGGCTCGCTATTTCCCTCGAATCTGCTGTATGTACGAAGGGGAATTTGTCTACGATGGCAAAACCGAAGAAGCTTGGAATGTATTAGGAAATACAGAAGCCTATGGCCTTCGGGAACCCCAGGCGGTGAAATTGTCCCGCTGGCTCCATTTGCCAAAGATTTCTGGACACGTAGAAGAAGTGGCAAAGGAAATACAGGAAGCCCAGATTCCGCTGGCGGCGCATGTGGACAGAAAGGAACCGATTTCACAAGGACCGGTCATTCTGGAAGGAAAGAATTTGCACTATCGCTATGAGGGAGCAGAAAAAGAAACGCTTCATGGTGTGAATTTCCAAATTCATAAAGGAACCATCAATGCGCTTATGGGATTCAATGGGGCTGGTAAGTCAACGCTGATGAATTTATTGTCTGGTTTGGACGCGCCAACTTTGGGAGATATTCTTCTTTTAGGAAAACCAGCCCAAAAGCAGCGCCATCATATCGGCTATATGCGGCAGGAAGCGGATTTGATGCTCCTTACCGATTCGGTGGAAGAGGAATTGTCATGGAATAATAAGACGCTCACCGAAGAGGAATTGGACCATTTGCTGACGAAATTGCATCTTCGCCACTATCGTCATGATTTCCCGCTGGCTCTATCGAAGGGACAGAGGCTTCGGGTGGTTTTCGGTGCCATGCTGGCACGGAAGGACAATGATTTGCTCCTTCTGGACGAACCTACCACGGGGCAGGACCAGAAAAGTTTAAAGGAAATCAAGGAACTTCTCTTGTATGCGGCTTCTGAAGGGCGCACGATTTTCTTCTGTACCCACGATATCGAACTGGCTACAGAATTGGCGGATCAGATTTTGCTTTTGAAAGAAGGGCGGCTCATTGCGCAGGGCAGTGCTCATCGTATTTTCAGTGACAAGAAATTGCTCATCGAGAGTGGTCTTTCCATTCCGCCTATGCTAACGTTGTCGGAAAAGCTAGGCATCGAACCTTGCGTATCCATCAAGGAGGTGATGGCCCATGTCCTATAGACAATTGTGGGAAGGCGGCGATGGGGCCTCCTTCCTACATCGCTTGGATGGACGGACGAAATTGTCTTTTCTCTTTCTCTATGCGTTGATGATGATCATTGTGGACAATTCCCGCACCTTATTTATTTTGTTTACCGGGACCTTGGTGCTTCATTTTCTTGGGAAAACGCCACTGTATAAATGGCGGGTGCTGGCGATTTTCATTCTGCTTGGTTTGTGGGGCTCCATTGCGAGCCAGTCGCTTTTCTTCGCCCAAAATCCACGAACGCCCCTGGTGACACTGATTTCTCCGGGCTTTCCTGTGCTGGGCACACTGACCAATGGGCTCTATATTTATCGAGAAGGGATCATTTATGGGGCCATCCAAGGGATGCGTACTGTGTCCATGATTACCTTGGGCCTTCTGGTGTGCTGGACCAGCGATCCACGAAGTCTATTAAAAGGATTGACCGCATGGCATCTTTCACCCCAGGCGGCATTCATGTTGGTCACAGCCATTCGCTTCTTCCCGGTGTTGGCCGCCGAAGCGGGGGAAGTCATGGTGGCATTGCAGCTCCGAAGCGGCAGCGAAAAAGGCAGACACCAAGTGATCACTCATATTCCTCATATGATTAAGCCGCTCCTGGCTCGTTGCCTCCGGCGGTCGTCCACGTTGGCCCTCTCTGTCATCAGTCGAGGCCTTTTCTTGGCAAAAGGAAAAGAAGGACATCCGTGGGAGCGGAAAGAAAAATGGGTCTGCTTCTGCTTCCTGTTATTTACCATTGGCTGCGGCGTCAGTAAAATTTTGTACTTGCTTTCCAAAGAAGGCTTCTACTTCGGCGCCCTTCGCATGGTGTACGATTGGACGAAGTTGTATTTGTGAAAATACGAAAGATTGGAATAGTGCGTAATGCGAAGTG
>DBLC01000012.1:0-5511 GCA_002297935.1 Dialister sp. UBA734 | reverse complement strand
CGTAATGGTGGAAGGGGCGCACAAAATTTGGAAGCACCCCAATATCCATTTATATAGGTTATAATTCTGCTGATTTATATAGTAAACATAATGTAGATTTCGCTATGTGCAAGGTTATAAAGGTTATATCAGGTTATATAATTCCCATAGTTTCATACTATTATATATTTCGCGGCGGCTATATGAATTGTGCCGCCGCCACCTTCATTACGCATTACGCACTACGCACTACGCACTTCGCACTTCGCATTACGCATTCCCAAAAAAGGAGGTTTCATGAAACGCTTCAAGACAATAGCCATTTTTGTTTGTTTTGGCTTGACTTGGCTGGCTTTGCTTTGGTTGACTGGCAGCAAGACCCCTTGGCAGCTTTGGAGTCACAATGATTCTGGGGCAGCCCATGTGATTTCCTTGGGGGATATGGCCGGACGCAACTATGACCGCATGGGATTTGACGGCGGGGAAGTGCTGTATGTGAAATCCGATGGGGGCTGGCTGGTAGGAACCGCCAACGGGGAATTGATTCATTTCGACAAAAATGGAGAAGAACTGTGGTCCCATTCCGTAGGAACCGGTCTCATTCGGGGCATTGCGGTCAGTCAGGATGACAAAGTGGTTTATGCAGGAGAAAAAAGTCCAGAAGGCACGCTCTATGCCATGGATGTAAAAAATGGCAATGTGCTGTGGACTTTCAAAGGAGATTCTCTTATCGGCTATGAGGCAGATATCCAGTCTGAACCGACGGCGATCCATATTTCTACAGACTCCAAAGGCAATGTGTATGCGGTCTTTTATCGTTTTACCATCCTAGCCGATGGGCAGCGGGGGTACGTGAGCCGTATTATTTCCTTTGATGCCCAGGGCAAGGAGAATTGGCGGTATCCGAAAGAAGGAAATATGGATGCTTGGGTGAATTGCGGGGCTTTAGGAGAAAAAACAAATTGCTATGCCTTTGCGACCGCCAATTATGATAAATCGAAAACAGAAGGCATTGCCTTTAACAAAAATATTTATATCCTGGATGACACCACGGGAGAACTGGTAGCAGAAGAAGCCATTCCGCCCGCACCTACTTTTGGTACTACCACCATTCGCAATGGCCTTTCCTTTTCACCGGATGGTGAATATCTGACCGCCATGGCTAGTGATGGCCGCGGTTTCTTGATGGATAAAGAGGGCCGTCTCATTTGGACACGAGAAATTTCCAAAATCATGAAAGTGGGAGAAAGTTACTATAATGCCGCCGGCCGCGATGCGGTGATTCGTCCGGAAGGAGTGGTCTTTGGGACCATCAATACATTCAATCGAGAAAATTGGCAGCTTCCTGCGCCGGTGATGCACCCTTCAGGAAATAGTTTGTATCTCTTTGACTTGGATGGAAATTACCGTTTCCGTTACCAGGCCCCTTCGGAAATTGAAGAAATCGACTTCGCACCCGGCGTGGCTGCTTTGGCACTGGGACGAAATGTGCGGAATCACAATTACAAAGCCCACGGTGCCGCCGTGGTGAGTCTCACCGATGGCAGCCTTTTGAATGAATACCATACCGCTGGTCCTGTGCAGGCCATTGCGATTTCCGATGACGGCACATCCATTGCAGGCATTGAAGTGCCTGCCGTAACACCGGAAGGAAACCTTTTGGGGGCTTATCGGTTGCATATTTGGGAACGGTAAAATGGTGACTAGTGACTGGTGACTGGTGACTAGGGATTGGGGATTAGTAGCTAGGCCCTAGGTAAATGTTAGCAGCTATCAGTTGACGGTTATGGCTAGGGAAACACAGATATTCCTAGTCACCAGTCACGAGTCACCAGTCACCAGCTACTAAACTCTTAACAAATCACAGCAATTGGTCTATAATGGGAAGACATATTTTAAGTTGACTGATGACACGCATTACGCATTATTTCCAAAAAGTATGTGAGGTATTATGATATGATTCGACGTTTTATGAAATATTACAGACCCTATATGACATTGCTAATCGGTGTGATTATCGGCACCTTTGCTATGGCGGGGCTGGATCTGATATTTCCTGTGGTGGTACGAAATTTGATTCATGAAGTGCTGCCAGACCACGATATGCACAAGCTGTATATCGGTTCGGCGTTGCTGTTGCTTTTGTACATTCTGAATTTTGCCATCCAGTATGGGGTACAATACTATGGTCATGTGATGAGTGCGTCCATCGAGCACGACATGCGGCGCGATTTATTTGCCCATATCGAAAAGTTGTCTTTCCATTATTTCGATAATGAAAAGACCGGGCAGTTGTTATCTCGTATCACCAGTGATGTGACGGAAATTAGTGAATTGTCTTTCCGCGGCCCCAACGATGTGCTTCTTTGCGGTGTCATCATGGCAGGCACTTTGGTGGTGATGCTCATTATGAACTGGCAGCTGGCTCTTATTATCGGTACGCTGCTGATTGCAAAAAGCATTCACACCGTAAAAATCAATAAAAAAATGAAAGGCGCTTTCCGCAAGAATCGTGCCAAAGCGGGGGAAGTCAGTGCTCGAGTGGAAGAAAGTCTCTCTGGGATTCGGCTGGTGAAAGCCTTCGCACAGGAAAAATTTGAATTGGCCCGTTTCACCGACAAAAGTATCGAACTGCGGGACACCCGATTCGCTTCCAATAAACTGATTGCCTATTTCTCTGGCAGCATCAATTTCTTTACCAACTTCGTCAATGTGGTGGTCATTCTGGCCGGCGGCTATATGATCAATGCGGGGACGCTGCAAGTTTCTGATTTTGTGGCATTTTTGTTGTATGTCAATATTTTCATGCGTCCCGTATTCCGCCTCACCATTTTGGCCGAAGTGTACCAGCGTGGCATGGCTGGATTCCATCGGTTTGAAGAAATCATGCATACTGAACCATCCATCACAGACTCGGCTCATCCAGTGGCGCTGAATGATGTGAAAGGGGATATCGATTTCAAAGATATGTCCTTTGGCTACGATGCGGGCCGAACCATTCTCCATCATTTGAATTTTGAAATTCCATCCGGAAAGACCGTGGCTTTTGTGGGCGAAACAGGGGCAGGGAAGAGTACCCTGGTATCTTTGCTGCTTCGCTTCTACGAACCTACCGAAGGGGCTATCACATTGGACGGACATGAACTGTCCCAATTCCGGCAGCAGGACCTCCGAAGAAAAATTGGGATCGTCCAGCAGGATGTGTTCCTCTTTGGGGATACCATTGCGGAAAATATTGCCTATGGCAAAGAAGGGGCCACCGAAGAAGAAATCGAGCGGGCTGCGAAACTGGCCGCCGCCGATGATTTCATTCGCGCTTTGCCCAATGGATACCAGACCAAAGTGGGCGAACGGGGCGTGAAACTGTCTGGCGGGCAGAAGCAGCGTATCGCAATTGCCAGAGTGTTCCTGAAAAATCCGCCAGTGGTTATTTTCGACGAAGCCACTTCCGCCTTGGATACCCAGACAGAGAAAAAAGTCCAGGAAACATTGGACCAGCTGGCTAAGAACCGCACCACCATCATCATCGCCCATCGACTGTCCACTGTCAGAAATGCGGACTGCATCTATGTACTTGACCAGGGGAGACTGATTGAATCGGGAAATCATGATGCGTTGATGGCTAAGAAGGGGAAATACTATAGCCTTTATGAAGCACAGAAGAAAAAGAGCGTAGAAGTGACTGGTGACTAGTGACTGGGGCTTAATATATTGAATACTTATATGAAAGAAAAAGAACATCCATAAGGATAGTCAATCATTATGGATGTTTTTTGCTTATAGCTGCTATCCGTGTTCCGAAAAAGACACTCTGCCGCTACTATATTATTGGAAGGGAAAAGAGAAATCCTTCCGGATTGCTAATGCGAAGAGAGGAAGATACAGAAGTGCGAACCTTAAGGACTGGATGTTTCATTCTTTGGTAAGGTAAAAATTTAGGATTTCTCATTTCCTTTCTCAGCAAGAATGCGGGCCCGCGATCTGGCTGTCAACTAAAAACTACATAAAGAAGCATGGAAGCCTATTCCAAACACCAATTTCTGATGCTTCAGCCTGTGACGACCGGGCCTAGAGCTAGTATGTTCTTCGGAATATATGAAAAGCGCTGCTGCCGATTCATGGGGGTCATCATTATGGTTATTACAGGGCGCCATGCTTTTTTGTGATGGCATCAAAACATCGTGAGCCATGATCATTGAAAAATAAAAAAGAACACCCACAATGACAACCAATCATTATGGATGTTCTTTTTTATTTGCTTATGCTCGTTAACGGATAATCGTTAACAGTTAACAGTTATCCGTTGATTGCCAACTAGATGGTGTGTGCGGAACCAACGACGGCTTCAATCTTGTGCATCACCATCTGTTTTACCGCTTCTCTGGCTGGTTTCAGATAGCCACGGGGATCGAAGTTGGATGGGTCTTTGACGAGGGCTTCGCGGATAGCACTGGTCATAGCTAAGCGGATATCGGTGTCGATATTGATTTTGCAAACAGCCATGGTAGCGGCTTTGCGAAGCATATCTTCCGGTACGCCTTTGGCACCTAGTACTTTACCACCATAATGGTTACATTTTTCTACAAATTCTGGAATGACTGTAGAAGCACCGTGGAGTACGATCGGATAGTTTGGCAGGATCTTGCCTACTTTTTCCAATCTTTCATAATCCAGGTAAGGATCACCTTTGTATTTATATGCACCATGGCTGGTACCAATAGCGATAGCTAAGGAATCACAACCGGTGAGTTCTACAAATTCAGCAGCTTCTTCCGGATCGGTGAAGATAGCATCTTTAGCATCTACACTGACCAGGTCTTCGACGCCTGCCAAGCGGCCCAGTTCTGCTTCTACCACAACGCCTTTGTCATGGGCGTATTCTACGATCTGCTTGGTGACCTTTACATTTTCTTCAAAAGGATGCTTGGAACCATCATACATGACAGAAGTGAATCCGCCATCGATGCAAGCCTTACAAATTTCAAAAGAAGAACCATGGTCCAAGTGGAGACAGGTCGGAATTTCTGGATAATCCTGAAGGGCAATTTTTACCAGGCCAACGATGTATTCCTGACCAGCGTAATTTCTAGCCCCTTCCGAAGCCTGGAGAATGACCGGAGACTGTTCGGCTTTGGCAGCTTCCATGATTCCCTGGATGATTTCCATGTTGTTTACGTTGAAAGCACCAATGGCATAATGACCTTCATATGCTTTCTTAAACATTTCAGTAGTTCCTACGAGCGGCATAATGATACCTTCCTTTCAATGAATGTTGAAATAGTATACACACTATATGAGCTTTTATGGAAATAAAAGTTATATATTTACCTTTCCTTATTATACTGAATGGTACCTTATATTTCCACTTCTTTTTAAGAATTATTTTCAGAAATTGGGAATTGGTGGCTGGTGACTGGTGACTCGTGACTCGTGACTGGGGGAGTGCGGATAGGGGTTGAGGGCAATGCTGTTAAGTTAAGCGAAATATGTGATGATCCCTTTCATAGAAAAGGTTCTAATGGTTCTGAAGGT
>DBLC01000015.1:45304-57663 GCA_002297935.1 Dialister sp. UBA734 | reverse complement strand
GGAAACTGACGTACTCGACCAGACGCCTGATTCATTGGATGAGACTACTTCGAAAAAGGAGATGCTTTTCTGTCTTTTTTATTTTATGTGGGACTGGTGACTAGTGACTGGTGACTAGCAGCTAGGCCCTAGGGATTAGGAGACTATAGCAGACATCCCATTAGCATTATTTCAACCGACAGAATTTGTGCTTGATGTTGATTCAGAGTAGTCCGGTACTATGTTAGACAAAAGTGGAGAAATCTCAAAGCAGTAACGATAACGGCACCAGCTGAAATAGTCCGTCGCGGCTCCATTCAGTTGGATATAATCTTGCTAGGGAAACTATGATTAAATCAGTGTTTCCTTAGTACATCTTTCGAGATATATGAAAAGCGCTGCTGCCGATTCATGGGGGGATCATTATGGCAGTAAAGCGTCCATGCTTCTTTGTGGTGGAAAATTTTTTTCAAATCGTGTAAAAATGAAAATTTTTCCGATTCTATTACCAGAAGGAAAAATTGGAACTAACTCCTTTATAAAAATTTTTTATAAAGAGGCGTAGTAAAGATAATCCTTCCGTTCGTACTTACTGGAAAGGGAAATGAGATTTCCTGCGCAAACCGAAACTTCTGGAACGACTTGTGCTTTTCTTTATATTTTATCCATGGAGAAGAAGAGCATAAGAAGGGACAGAAGGGACGGTGGATATCCGAAGCCTTATTTTCACTTTCCCTCCTCCAAGTGGCCATAGGAGGAGCCAATGAGTACAAAAAACAAAATAGGTGCAGTGACCGCTTTTTACAAGCACTTGTTATACGAGACTCTCTAGGACACTGTAGCACGAAGTTTAATCACATTTGTGATATGAACCTTGAAATGTGCTGGTGCTTGATTCCCTGGTTTCTCCAGATAGAAGTCAAAAACAAAAGCGGGAACTGTGCCTTTTTGTGGTGGGATAAATACAATGAGGAATTAGGAATGAGAAATTAGGAATGGTGATGGCGGCGCACATAATTTGGAAGCGCCGTTTTTTATTTTAGGAAGGGATTGGTAGCTAGGCCCTAGGTGCTTAAATTATGATTCAACTAAATACTTAAACTTCCCACCTGTAAAATAGCGATTCTTTCCGATGATATCTGTTGAAAGTGCTGATTTTAAATACTAATGATAGGTCCGTAGGACATCGTTTTCGTTGAGAAAATGCTATTGTTAGGAAAAATGGTATCACCTGTACCGTCATTTCGACCGGTTGTATTTGTGCGAAATGAAACATACGATATGAAACTGGATGTGTAGGAGAGTGGAGAAATCTCTCAGCACTAGCGGGAAGGGTTTTCTGTATCAAATCATAACGGTGAGATAATATATCGAGCAAAGCGAGATGCGCAACTCTGTCGAGTTGTCATGATATGTGTCATCAAGCCCTTACCGCTGGTGCTGCGAGATTTCTCCACTCAGGGGCGCATCTCATTTCAATACATATATGCTATAAAGAACAAATATGATCGGTCGAAATGACGCCACGATGAAGACTCTAGTGTCTATTGGTCCATAAATGGATTGGTTTGCATACCATTTGAGGCTAGAGTGTATCGATGTAAAATGGTATTTCCGCGATGGAAAGTTTGAATAATATAAATGATAGGTCCGTAAGATATCGTCTCTAAGGAAAGTTTGAACTTTTAAAAGAAAATGTTTTCACAACGCCAATTCTTGTCATACTATGATGCTATAATAAAGAAAATGAAACAGCCGGAGAAAGGAGGCAGCGGAACGGCTCATGATGAGGATGGAAATATAGTAAAGTAGGAGAGGAGTTTTTATTATGAATTGTTCAACTTGTGGGAAACCAATCAATGAAGGAGATGCGTTCTGCAGAAACTGCGGTACGCCATTGCCCAAAGATCAGACCGTAGTTGCTACTAATTTCGTGGAAAATGAAATACCGGAGGCGGTCGCCAATTCTATACCAAAGAGAGAAGAAACATGGCAAGAAAAATATCTGACCGCCGATGGAAGGCTCAATCGAAAGCCCTATATTCTTCGGGGATTGCTTTTAAATGTGGTAGGATTTATCGTGGCATTTCTGATTGGACTGTTGGGCGGTCCGACTGGTACGGATGGAGTTTCTATTGCAGTACAGCTCATTTTTGGAATCCCCGGTGTGATGCTCGCTATTCGCCGGCTACATGATTTGGGGCGTTCTGGCTGGTGGTGGCTCTTGGTCTTTGTGCCTATTGTCAATTTGTTTCTGGGAATTTATCTCATATTTTTCAAGGGTCAGACAGGGACTAATCGTTTTGGACCAGATCCGTTGCAGTAATACATAAGTTATAACTCAAACTTCCTATCATAAAACCTGTGTATTTAGCATCTAACAGAGAAGTAGTGTCAATGGAAGGCATACTAAAACGGGAAGTCTCATTTTATACCATTAACGAAACAAATAGTCTTAAGGAATAACACAAAGATCCTTCGGCATCGCTCCACGGGCGGCTCAGGATGACAGAAAGTAGCATGCAGGGCTAGGGAAGCATGATTGTGAGCCAAATCGAAACTAACAGAGAAGCCGTAGTGTTATTCATGTCTCAAAAGGCATTTGTGATTGAAATTTTTATCGTTTTGGGATACCAACATTCTGTAATAAGGATGTTGGTATTTTCGTATAAAATAGCGAGTGACGCTCGAAAAGTTTATATCGAAAAAGAAAAAAGAAGATTTCTTTTTCTAACACACATGATATAATGAATTTACAATATAGAAATCAATGGATTAAAAGAAACCTAAAGTAACAAGAAATGGAGAATGAGTATGGAAGCGTTTATCAAGTTTATGACCGCATTTGCTAGTTCTGTCTGGAATTGGCTGTTTATTATAGCCTTCATAGGAGCAGGTCTGTATTTCTATCGCCAATTTATGGCACGGATCGCTGGAAAGATCAATCAACTGGAGCAGAGTAAAGCCATACTTGAAAAATATAATGCGGAAAATATTCATTTTAACTATGAGCCATTTAAGGCAGAAGTGAAAAAAGATGAATTGTTAGCTAGCCCATGGGCTAAGTATGAAAAGACACTTCTTATTGATGTGCATCAGAATCCTGCCATGGTATATTCTACAGTAGATGCGGAGGAATACTTTAATGCAGCCAATTTGTCTGGTGGGATGAATGTGGGCTATTTGTCAGGCTTTGCTGGTGTTTTTACCGGAATTGGTATTTTGGGTACCTTTTTAGGTTTGACCGTTGGGTTAGCAGGCATCGACACGACCAGCACCAATACGCTGTCCTCTAGTATCAGTTCTTTGCTGAGTGGTATGAGTACCGCTTTTGTTACTTCTTTGTTGGGAATTGTTTTTGCAATTCCATGTGGCTACTTCTACAGTAAACGAATGGAAACCTTCAAGACAGAAGTGGCTCAAGTGGCAGAAATGGTGGATGCCATTTTTGTTAGAAAGAACCTGGAAGCTATCCTGATGGACCAAGTGGCTGAAAGTCAGGCACAGCGGGTGGCATTGGAAAGTCTCAGTACGGACATGGCTAATGCCATTTGTGGACAACTTCCAGATATCTTAGGACAAATTGCGGATAGAATTGATAGTTCTCTGCAAGGAAATTTGGAAAATATGCTGACTGGTTTATCTGAAAAGCTGGATCAGCAGGCGGAAGAGCTGAAAAAGCAGACATTGACTTTGGAAAAAGTGGTAGCTAATACTGATTCTTTATCTACAGGTATTTTAGGAAAATTTGGCGATGCTATTAATGAAGGTGCTGGTAAAGAAGCCAAGGCCTTGGGGAATTCTTTGCAAAAATTGTCTGATGAAATTTCTGGCTTGTCGGCTAAATTGACTACGATGATTGATGACTCTCGAAATACTTCAGCCAAAGTGAATGAAGAGATGTTAGCAGCTGTAAAAAAAGCTATTGATAATTTGGACCAAACCATGGAAACCATCATGAGGAAGCAGACCCAGAAGACCGATGAAAATGTCCAGAAGATGACTGATTTGATGGAAGAAATGAAACAGACCATGAAAGATATTTTTGAAAAGATGTCTGATGCGGCTGAGGACCAGGCTGACAAGAGCAAGAAAGCTGGAGAAAATATCCGTGGTGCTATTGATGCAGCGGGAAAAGCCACTACAGAGAACATTAACCAGATTAATGTTACCGTCAAATCGCTGATGGAAGAGATTGCTAATCAAATGAAGTCCATGCAGAATATGATGGATGAACATGAAAGAAACATGGCAAAGACTCTCAGTGATATGAAAGAAGCAGTAGCTTCTTCTGGAATGGTGGTAGAGAAAGCTGGATCTACCGTTAAAGAATTTAATCGCACGATTGATCATACGGCAGAGTGCTTAGAGACAGCTGCTAATTCTGCGGCAGGCGTGATTGCTGATTCTGCGAAACCTTTGAAACAGGCCGTAGAGCCATTACAGAATGTGGCTATAACGATGGATACCAATCTGAAGGTTTTGGATCGAGCTATGAAAGAAAGTAATCAGGTTACTACAACCGCTATGAATCAGATGAAATCTATGGTAGAACAGAATCAATTGGCAACCATGGAAATTCAGGATGCGGTGAAGAGTACCGAAGAGTCTTGGAAGGTTTATGAAACACAATTCAATGGTGTCAATAAAGAAATGAAGGATATTTTTGAACAATTGGAAACTGGATTACAGAATTACAATAGAACAACCAATGAGGGCTTGACTGAAAAATTGAAGGCTTTTGATAAGAGTGTAGCTGAAGTAGTAGATAGATTGGCAAGCCTTAATGAAGAAACCAATGATTTGGTAGACGATTTGAATAAAAATTTAACTCGTATGAGAAGATAAGAGGTAGGGGGTAACGATGCGGCGGTTTCATCATCAAGAAGTATCTGAAAATAAAGAAAATGCATTTACCCTATCGATCAGTGATTTGATGGCAGGCCTTCTTTCTGTTTTCATTTTGGCTGTTTGCTATTTCATGCTCAATTTAGGACAAGTGAAAGACCAGTATACTGGAAATATGGAAATGCGAGACGATATGCTGGAGGAGATCAAGGCTGAGCTGGATCAAAAAGGAACTACAGTCATTATAGATAAGAAACAAGGGGCACTTCGGATTGAGGGGGATTTCCTTTTCAACACAGGGGAAGCTCATGTCAAAGAAAGTGGACGGCAAGATATTTTGAATTTGGCCGATGTGCTGTATCAGGTGCTGGAGAAAGAACACTACAAAAATGCCATTGAAACTATTTTTATTGAAGGCCATACAGATAATGTAGATATCGAAACGCCCGAATTTCCATCCAACTGGGAGTTGTCGACACAGCGAGCTATTAATACTTGGAAATTGATGTATCAGGAAGGGCCTGCATTGGATACAGAAAAGAATAGCAATGGAGAACCTATTTTTTCTTGCTCTGGCTATGCAGAGACCAGGCCTATAGCGGATAATGATACAGAAGATGGTAGACAGTCCAACCGGCGTATTGCTTTGCGATTCACCATGATGCCGCCAGTGGATAATTCAAAAGAAAATGCCAAGTAGGAGTAAGAAGTTAGTGCTGATTTGTATAGATAGAAAGTAGGGGCTTTTATGTCAGAACTTCAAAAACAATTTTTATCTTTGTGGCGAACAATAAAAGCATATCCTAGATATCGGGTACAAGCAGAAGATAAATGGAAAAATCTTAGGGCTCCTGCAATAGAACAAAGTCTTGCGCATACTGAAAAATGGATCAAAGGTATGGCTAGTAAACCATCATTGACACCGTTAGATTTGGAAAAATTACGTGATAAAATACAGAGTGTGTATACCGGACGTGCAAAAGTAGACTTTACACGGAGAGAACGTAGAAATTTTCCTTTTATTTTGCTAAGCGAAAAAAACTCAGTAGCATTAACCCGATTTATTATGAGGTATATCGATTTAGGGAAAACTTTAACATTTCGTCGAGTCCTTTTTGTATACTTCAATAAATTTACAAAAGATGATCCCAAAATTGCTTTTTTGCAAAATGTTTTGCAAGAGTGGGTGACAAAAAAAGATTTACGAGCTATGGAAAGAAATGCTTTCTTAAAAAAGTCTCCCTTTTTATTATCCATGGATGGAACAAAAAAATTAGGGAAACTATTTTTACAAAGTGGTATTGTCGGAGCATTGCAAGATATAAATTTTCCAAGCAATCTTTTTGCTTCCCAATTTGTAAAGATGGCCATACAGGAAGCTTTTCGTTTGCAAGCACCTATGAAAACGAAATTAGAACGATTTGTGGAAGTTGTCAAAAATCCGCTATATAAAGGGCAAACGCCTTATATTATTGGGCCACTTATTATAGGAGCAGCAAAAGCAGGAAATGCTGCTATCATCGCGCAGCTAATGGATTTAATTTTCAAAGTCATGGGTGATCCTAGAGGAAATAATGCCAGTTGGATTCATGTAGAGGAAGAAGCTCAGAAAATTTACTACCAGTGGATGGTTAAGAATGACTTTGCTGTCTTTTTTTCTTTGATAGAACGTACGGCGGGTAGCACTTCTGAAAATGGGGATGTGATGTGGAAGTATAGACAGGCTTTTTGGAAAGCCTATATGGATGAAATTTCCATGTCTCGTATTATTCTGGGGGATGAAGCTAGACGAGAAGCACAACGGTTAGATAAGAAACTTACAAATTATGATATTTTGGAAGGAAAATCAGCCGATAGCAGTCTTTTGGTGTTTGTGATTGGCGATTATACTTTTATCGAACCTAGCCATAATGGAAAATTGAGAATTTACAAAAACAAAGCATCACCCATTGATATCATGGCTATTGGACATAATCATATTGATTATCGTGATATTACAAGAACGTATACTTATGAAGAATTTGTTCATACTAGACGTGGTGATATTCCTAGTTGGCAACCTAAAGTCCGTTCTTGGCTAAAGACGCATTGCGGTATTTGGCGTGATGAAAGGCAATGGAGGCTATAATGAAAGAACTATCCTATTGGATGTGCAAAGAAGATGGGTATCTTTTCCATTGGGGAAAAGAAAGTCCTCAGTGGGAAGATATCCGCACAGAATTGGATATGCTGACGATAGAAGGGAAAGTAGTCAAAGAAGGGGAATCTTATGTGGTTCCTCATGATTTGGCTGCTTCTTTTTCGCGTGATGAAAGAGAGCTTTTGACTCTTCCGGCGGTATTTCCTTACCAAATCTATGTGGATAAAGAGAATTTATTGCAAAGCAATCGGTTTCGTTTCAAGGTACAATTTTTAAAAGGCGATGGAACTCCTTTCGTCAATCCAAAGGTCACTGGCTCTTTGATTCAGATCAATCAGGATTTGCAGTTCATGTGCAATACGGCACAGTACAATATTTTGCAAGCAGCCAAGTCAGGCAATGAAAGCGTAGTTTCTTTATCGGATAGAAATGATATCCAGTCCAGTAACATGCGACATGTGGCACAGATTAAGAAAAATGCCGATGCAGTTGATGCAAAGTTGGATGGCTACCTGGATAAAACGAAAGTGGTAGCTGCTGACAGGTTAAATATTTCTGTGCAAAAAGATACAGATGGGACGTACTATGTAGAACCAGTCCTTTTGGATGAAGAGGGAAAGCCAGTTGATTCACAGAAAGAAAAGGATTTTGCCAAAACATTCAAAACACTCCGAATTGTAAAACCGGTCTATCAGGGTAGGGATGGCACCTATTATGTGTTTGATACAGAGCAGACCGATGGACTCAAAGCGATTAAAGAGAAGAAAAAACTTAGCTATGACGAAGCCAAAAAAGTCCTACTAGGACGGGGACAGATTTTTCCGTCCCATGTATTTGATTTCAACCGAGAGGATTATTCCGATCGTGTTATTGGGTACGGGCAATTCATCAAGAAAAATTATCCTTATTTGAAAGCTGTCGAAGGAGGATGGTTACCACCAGAAGGAGAGTTGCGATTTGAGGGACCAGAAGAAGTCTCTTTGGTTGAGCCAACGATTACCAAAACCAATGTAGAGGATATCAAAAGAAAGTTGAACCAAGCAGTGGCCAACGGCGAGACCTATATTATTCATGAAGGAAAAAAGTACCCTATAGATAAAGTAAAGGCAGCCATTGATACATTTCAAGGAGAAGTTCCCCAAGAAGGAGTGCCTCAAGGAGGGAAAGGTACAACAGTGGATCATGGGCCTTCTTCCCAGAATGAAACGGACAGTTTAAATAGTGATGATAATATAGAAAAAGGAAAATATAACAAATCTACGGAAGAAGAAAGAAATAGACGTGCATGGGCTCGTGGTAGCCAAGTGGAATCGTCATTTTCTGTAGAGCGTATTTCTGATGGTTTAGAAGACAGAGTGACACCTTTTTCATACCAGCAGGAAGGTATGCAATGGATGGCGACCAATTGGAGGAATGGGTATCGTGGGGTTCTCTTGGCTGATGATATGGGGCTAGGGAAAACACTACAGACCTTAGGCTTTATTTCCGGACTGAAAACTTTTTATGGAACGAAAGATATGCCATCTGTCCTGATTGTGGCACCGGTTTCTCTTTTAGCCAATTGGAAGAATGAATATGAACGATTTGTAAAGACAGGCGTTTTTGAAGAGTTGGTTTCTCTGTATGGGAGTGAGATGAAGAAAATAGGGACTGATTCGTCTTTTGTGATCGATTTTTCGTCTGTTGCCAAGAATCGTATTGTACTGACTTCTTACGAAACGCTTCGTAAGTATGATATCAGTTTTGGTAGAGTCGATTGGTCTGTCATGGTACTGGATGAAGCACAAAAAGTAAAAAATCCAGCGTCTTTAATCACCAATTGTGTGAAGTCTATGAAATATGATTTCGGCATCGCTATCACGGGCACTCCAGTGGAAAATGCATGGGTGGACTTGTGGAGTATCATGGATTTCGTGGATCCAGGAAGGCTAAAGGGACTCAAGTCTTTTTGTGGGACGTATCAAAATCAGCTGAAACATTTGAAAGGCGATGTGAAAGCCATTGAAGATTTGGGAGAACAGCTGGAAGGAGAATTGCAACCTATTTTCTTACGGCGGCAGAAGGTGGATCACTTAGAGGGACTTCCTAAAAAGACCATACAGAAGATAACCATTCCTATGCCAGAGGAACAGCAGAAGGCGTACGAAAAGATCATCCAGTGGGGGAGCAAGGGAAGAAAGAAGAAGGGAGAGGCGTTTAAGGTGATTGCCGCTCTGAGGGATACATCTCTATTTCCTCATTTGTCATTGTATAATGATGGTAGTTTTATGCATATGAGGCCCCAAGACTTTTTCTTTTCTTCAGCTAGATTGCAAGCGGTTTGGAAAATTTTATTTCAAATCAAAATGAAAGAGGAAAAGGTTCTCATTTTTGTGACTAGCAAACGGATGCAGCGAGTATTGAAACATTTCTTAGAAAAAGCCTTTGGTATTTCTATCCAACCACCTATCAATGGGGAATTGAATGGAGAACTCAGGCAGCGCATTGTGGATACCTTTAATGCCAAAGAGGGATTTGCCATTTTGATTCTTTCGGCCGAAGCAGGTGGCGTGGGATTCAATATCACGGCGGCCAATCATGTGATTCATTTGAGTCGTTGCTGGAATCCGGCTAAGGAAGACCAGGCTACAGACCGGGTGTACCGTATAGGGCAACAGAAAGAGGTCCATGTATACCTTCCTATTGCGGTGTGTCAGGATAAAAATATAGTTTCTTTTGATGAACGATTGGATCAACTTTTGGAATTTAAACGAAATTTAAGTCGAAGTGTGGTATTTCCTACTGGCGATTCTGCGGAGGATGGATATCAGCTTTTTGGAGAACTGATTCCTTCTGCTGCAGGAAATGTAGCAGAGTCTGGCGGGGCTGTCTATGGAGCTGGTACGTCTTATTGGACAATTTCTGATGTGGACCAGATGAAGGGGGAAGTCTTCGAACATGTGGTGACCCAGTTGTATGATGCGATTCCGGGATATTCAGCAGAGCAGACGCCTATTAGAAATGATTATGGGGCCGATGTGATCGTGTATTGTGATACGCATAAAAGAACGGGCCTATTGATTCAGTGCAAACAGACCGCCTCAACGGATAAAAAGATGTCTCCTGAGGGAGTGGAACAGATTTGTAGTGCTATTTCGTTTTATGAAAAGCAAAGAGGTTATAGATTCAAGGGTGTGGTTATTACCAATGCCTCTGATTTTACGCCTAATGCGCAAACACGAGCAGAAGCATCTGGTGTACAGCTTATTACTCGCCAGGAACTCATCAAATTGCTTGAACGATATCGGGTAGAAAAAGATATTCCGTACTAGATGAGAGAGTAACAAAAGGAGTGGTTATTTCCAACAGGAAAACAACCACTCTTTTTTTATGGGCACGTGATTGATGAATTGTATCGACTAATCTATAATAGAACCTATAGATTAGCTAATTTTGTTAACTTAACTTTCTGCTTTTAGAATAATAATCTCATTTAACCGATTGTACGAATACGACCGGATCCATGACGGTACGATGAAATATCTTGCGTCTATTGGCACATTCGAGAAACCTGAGAAACTTGAAAACCTTGAGTAACCTGAGAAACCTTTCATCCATATTTCCATAAGAGAGGAGAACTATTATGCCATTTCAAATCATCCGTGGTGATATCACAACGCTTCCTGTAGATGCCATCGTGAATGCGGCGGACCCTACGCTTTTAGGTGGCGGCGGAGTGGATGGGGCCATTCATCGGGCGGCGGGGCCTATGCTGGTGAAGGCGTGTCAGTTCCGGTATCCTGAAGGCTGTAAGACCGGAGAGGCGAAGATCACTCCGGCGTATCGGCTGCCTTGCAAAAAGGTGATTCACACCGTAGGGCCGGTTTGGCATGGCGGAAATCAGGGGGAGAAGGAGCAGCTGATTTCTTGTTATCAGAAGTCTTTGGAGTTAGCCACCGCCTATGATTGCCACTCCGTGGCTTTTCCCTTGATTTCTTCTGGCGCCTATAGATATCCGAAAGAGGAAGCGCTGCAGGTGGCGGTGGATACCATCACGGCGTTTCTGAGGGACCATGATTTGGACGTGTACTTGGTGATTTTCCAAAAGTCGGATTACCAGATTTCCTCCAAACTGGCAGAGGCTGTTTCTTCTTACTGGAAGGAAACATCTTCTGGAGAGGTGGACCTTCGCCGGGATGAGGAGGAAAGTCTGCTGGATTATCTGGCTGGCAAGCTGGAAAGTTTGTATCTGAAAATGCCGGAGTCCATGGAAGAGGAGCCGCAGGAAGCTGAGGGGATGATCTGTGAGTTTGAGATGGCACCGATTGTCTCTCCTAAGGCGGATGATAGAGCGAAACGGATAGCCTCTCTGGAGCAGAAAATTGACCAGCTGACTCATGTGAGGAGCCCTAAGCCGGAAATAATACAATCGGAAAAGCCCGTTTCCGCTTGTCTGGCGAAAGTGGAAGCAGCGGATTTTTCTGATTTGGAAGAAAGTTTCTCTTCTATGGTGCTGCGTAAAATCGATGAGAAGGGCATGACCGACCCACAGTGTTATAAAAAGGCCAATTTGGACCGGAAGCTCTTTTCTAAGATTCGCTCCCATGAGGATTATCAACCGTCTCGGGCAACGGCATTGGCTCTGGGGATTGCGCTGGAATTGCCACTTTCGGAATTGCAGGAATTGTTGGCGAAGGCGGGGTATACCTTGTCCCATGCCCGGAGGGCCGATGTGATTGTGGAGTATTTCGTGAAGAAGGGAATATACGATATTTATAAAATCAATCAGGTGCTCTTTGATTTTGAAGAACCACTTATATAATGAGGAGTTATATAGTGAGGAGTGTAGAGTTAGTAGGTGTCATTTTGATAGTGGTTATAGGTTGCTCAAGTTTCTCAGGTTTCTCAGGTTTCTTAGGTTGCTCGAATGAGCTGAAAATACTGGTGTCATTTCGACCGATGGGATTTGTGCTTGGGGTAGATATGTAGAGTAGTTCGGTACAATGTTGAACAAAAGTGGAGAAATCTAAAAGCAGTAGCGGTAAAGGTGACAGCTGAAATATCCCACTACGGCTCTGTTCAGCTGGATAGAATTCCGCTGGAGGTTTGGGATTTCTCCACTTCTGTCTAACATAGTACAGAACTACTCTGCAGTATCATTTTGCACTAATCCCGTCGGTCGAAATGACGCTAGAGATGATGATGCTAGCGGCCGTTGGCACGTTCGAGGGACCTGAGTAACCTTAGCCACTTGAGAAACCTGAGCAACCTGTTTCACCATTTGTCGCTTTGGAAGCGACCATTTCTTCTATATAAAAGCATATACTAAGACTGTAAAAGAATCACAGTAGAGTGATTTCTTGGCAGTCTTTTTTATTTGGAATTGGTGACTGGTAGACTGGTGACTCGTGAC
>DBLC01000015.1:35218-45267 GCA_002297935.1 Dialister sp. UBA734 | reverse complement strand
CGTAATGGTGGAAGGGGCGCACAAAATTTGAAAGCGCCCCAATACCCATTTTTATAAAAAACAAAATCGATGCGAGAAATTTTGAAAAATAATGACTATTCACTAGTTATCAGTCCCTAACGGTTGGTTATGTGTACATCAAGGAGGACAATGGTATGAACAATCATCTGACAGAACTGGTTTTTATCCTGGATAGAAGTGGTTCTATGCACGGGCTGGAAAAGGATACCCTGGGTGGTTTCAATTCTATGATTGAGAAGCAGAGAAAGACCGAGGAAAAGGTGCTGGTGACCACGGTTCTCTTTGATTCGGATATAGAGGTCTTGCATGACCGTCTGCCTATCCGGCGGGTCCGGCCTATGACGGAAGAGGATTATGTAGCTGGTGGGTGCACGGCTTTACTGGATGCGGTGGGAAATACCATTCATCGGATTGGCATGATTCATAAATATGCCCGCCCGGAAGATGTACCGGCTCATACCATGGTGGTGATTATCACCGATGGGGAAGAAAATGATAGCCATTTCTATGGGTATGATGATGTGAAACGGATGGTGGAAAGGGAAAAGTCGAAGTATGGTTGGGAGTTTATTTTCCTGGGCGCTAATATGGATGCCAGCGGAGTGGCGGATAGTATTGGTATTGAAAAAGATAGAGCCGCACGGTATCTGTGTGACGAGGTCGGGATTCAAAAGAATTTTGAGGCCGTGGATCAAGTTATATGTTGTTTATGCAAGGAGGCAGCTGCGCCGATATCAAAAGAATGGAAGAAGGGGATTGAGGAGGATTTTGCTAAGAGAGGGCGGAAATAGCTTTTTAGTGACTGGTGACTAGGAAAGGAATTCGTAAAAATTTCTAGTGAGCTAAAAATGGTGGTGAAATGTGATGCGAAAATGGCTATTTCTGGTAGTGCTTTTGATATGTCCATTGTTTCAAAGTGTAGATGCCCTTTGGCTCGTGTCGTATCAGACCGGAGAACGGTATCAATATGTAGGCGGGGATCGGTATTATGATGAAATGAGAGGACAGTATGTGTATATCCCCATAGTGCAGTTTGAGGGAAATCAGGCTCTGGCTGCCAATGGGGTGCTCTATGAGGTGGAAATGACGCCGGAAGAACAGATCGCTATGATGAAAGCCATGGCGGGTATGCGGTAAGGAGAAGATACATACATTTGAAAAAATCCCCAGGGTCTTATTTACAAGAAGTGGTCCATGGGGATTTTTTATTTCTTTTGCAACTCAAATTTCTCAGCTGCAAAATAGCGATTTTTTTCGATTGCATCTGTTGACATCGATGGTTTTAAATACTAATGATAGGTCCGTAGGACCTCGCCCCCATCGGGGGAGAATAAAAAGAGGGGGTGCATTTCCTTCAGCCGAAGGCTGGTTGTATGGTTTTTATAAATACAAGGTGATATAAATACTGATGATTGATGAGAGTCAAACTCGTTTTTATTCCGCTTAGTTTTTAGAAAACCATACAACCAGCCTTCGGCTGAGGGAAATACACCCCCTTTGGTGCCTACGGCACCACCTTTCCCCCGGAGGGGGCACGGTCCTACGGACCTATCATTGGCATGTAATACCGTTTGATAATAGATTCTATCAATGCAAAATAGTATGTTCTCGGTGGGAAGTTTGCGTTATAATACCAAGTAAGTATAACAAAAGGGGAGGAAATACTATGCCAACTCAGACGGCGCATCACCATTCCATTGTGGCCATCAAAGACACTTTTCAGAAATTTCCCAATCGGTACTTGGTTTATGAAGACAAGGCTTGGCATTGTCGCTTTTTTCTGAATTATCCGACCCAGCTCATGGAAGCGCAGAACGTGAATTTCTTAAAGGAAAAACTTTCTGGCACATTGAAAATTCCTATGGAAGATATGGAGCTGACTAAAAAAGGCCAGGCGTTGCAGCAGAAATATTCTGAACGGCATCAGGAAATGAGGGTATATGACCATGTGTTTTATGAAGCCAAGATTTCTGTTTTCCCGGAAAGCATGAAGCAGCGTTCCTTTAAACAGGAGGGCGTGACTTATTATTGGATGACTATAGAAGAAATGAAGCAGGATCCGGATATACAGAAGAAAAATCTGGATGTAGTGCAAGAAGTAGAAAAACTGATATAAAAAAGACGCGGAGTCGGTTCCGCGTCTTTTTTGCTATAGGATTTCCCATATAAAGGTGACTGTATCTGATACGTGTATGTCGTCCGGTGTTATTTGAGGTATTGCGTCACAGCAGACTTGGCGAAAAGATCCTGCATCACAATCGATATCAGACACAAGATTAAGTTCGCCCCAATTATAATCAATGTGCTGCAACTGGCCCAATTGACAACCGGCGGCTTGACACAGAATTTTTGCTCTGGTTTTCGCATTTTCTGTGGCCTGTATCAATAATTGTTCATTGACAGCCGCAGGATTTTTTACGGTGAATTCGATACTGAAATCAGGATTGGCTTCGTACTGCGCCAGTGCTGCGATTGTTTTGGCAAGTTGTGTATTATCGAAATTAAAGGAAATGGAAAGGCCATAGGTGCAAGCATAGCCCTGGAAAACATCTTCATAGTTGCCATTCCATTTTTTTACGCTTTTGCTACGAGGCTCTACGTCAAAAGAGGTTGTTTTTAAATCGTCTTTTTGTAGTCCTGCACTGACAATGGCATCGGATAATTTTTTCAGTTGATTGTTGGCTTTTTCCAGTGCTCTTTCATAGCTTTTGTCCAATGCCTCAATGGAAAGTGACAACTTGACATAATCTGGTTTGACAGAGACATTTCCTGTACCTTTCACTGTGATCGTTCTCATGGCAGCATACCATCCTTTCTACATGAAAGTCCGTGATTCCCCTATATGAATTATAGCATAAGTGTACTCTACTCCTATTCAGTTAAGTGAAATATGCGATGAATCCTTCTGAAAGATAGGTTTCTCATGTTGCTCAAGTTTCTCGAATGAGCTGAAAACGCTGGCGTCTATTGGCACATTCGAGGAACCTGAGCCACTTGAGAAACCTGAGAACCCTGAGTAACCTGTAACCACAAGCGGAATCATACTGATTGACTCAAATTCTTATCTCAACAATCCATAGTCACCAGTCACCCCTTTTCCTTAACAAACAAATAAAATTGCAAATTTCTTGTAAAATGGCTTTACTTTTTCTCTTTATCGTGATAAAGTATAACTACAACAAAGAATGAGTGGTGACTGGTGGACTTGTGACTGGTGACTAGGGGTAAAGGAAAATGAATCTACCCGCAAGGTGCAAGCCTAACCTGAGAACCCTGAGAAACTTCAGCAACCTGAGAAACCTGTCATAAAGGAGGCAGCCTATGGCGCATGGGATAGATGACTTGAAAATGGTCCATGAGGAAGAGATGAAAAACTATGACCGCATCGAAGGTGCGGTGGTGGGGGTGATGCGCCGGCATGGTTGCAAAATCATTCAGACGCCAACGTTTGAGGATTATGATACCTACGGCCGGTATTTCCCGCAGCTCCAGCGGGAGATGATCAAGACCATCGGACGAGATGGGGAAGTGCTGGTCATGCGGCCCGACGTGACGGTGCCTTTGGTGAAGACGGCGTCCCGGGAGTATCCGGATCCGAAGCAGCTTTTGAAATTCGGTTATGTGTCGGTGGTATTTCGTGAATACTACGGGAAATCCACCCATGGGAAATATTTCCTCCAGAGCGGCGTGGAAGTGCTTGGTGATGAGACGCCGGAGTGCGATGGGGAAGTGATGACCATGGCGGCGGAGTTCCTGGAATCGGTGGGGATCCATCAGATGCGAATCGATTTGGGAACCGTGGCGTACATGGATGCTCTCTTTGAGGAGCTGCATTTGAAAGACAGCGAGCTCGCTCTGGTGCGGGAGTACATGGAGAAGCGGAACTTGGTGGCCTTTGAACGGCTGGCAGATACGCTGTCCATTACAAAGATTCAGCGGGATGTGCTTTTGGAATTGCCGCGACTGTTTGGTAATTATGAAGAGACTCTGACCCGGGCCGAAGGGCTTTGCCTCAATCACAAAATGGCGGAGGCTTTGCAGCGGCTGCAGAAGGTGTACGAATACTTGGAAGTGGCCGGGTATAGTGACCGGGTGCAGCTCGATTTGGGATTCACGTCCCACATGGGGTACTATACCGATTTGGTGTTCCGCATTTACGCCGATGGGGCGCTGTATTCCCTCATCAGCGGCGGACGGTATGATTCGCTGGCGGCCCAGTTCCAGGTGCCGCGGCCGGCTTGCGGTTTCGGCATGAATATGAATCTTCTCTACGAAGTGATGGCCGAAGCGGGGCTTTTGGAAGAGCGAGTGCCTTCTTGTGATTTGGCCGTGGTGTACCAAGAAGCGGACCGAGATTTGATTTTGTCGCTCATGAAATGGAGAAAGGCTGGCTATTCTGTGATGGGAGTCAGCCAGGGCAATCAAATCGAACCGGGAGATTATAAAATGGTGGTTTCCTATGACAAGGGATATTTCCAATCGAAGGACAAGAAATATACCAAAGCAGAGTTGGAAACCTGGTTAGGAGGTCTTTGATATGCTAAATATCGCACTGGCCAAAGGGCGTATCGCCAAGACGGTGATTAAGCGACTGGCAGAAGGAGGCTTCCGTTTTCCGGAGTATTCCGATGAGAGCCGGAAATTGATTTTCACCGATGAGGAGAACCGCATCCGGGTGACTTTGGTAAAGTCCCCGGATGTGACGGTGTACGTCCAGCGAGGGGCCGCCGATGCAGGCATCGTAGGAAAGGACGTCCTCATGGAAGATGGAGAAGATGATGTGTACGAAGTGCTGGACCTGGGCATCGGCAAGTGCCGCATGGCGGTGTCTGGCATCAAAGGTCACCAGGATGTGATGAATAAACGAATCCTCACGGTGGCGTCTAAGTATCCGAAGATTGCCAGAAAATATTTCGCCGATCGGTTCCAGCCTATCGATATCATTAAGCTCAATGGTTCCGTGGAACTGGCTCCCTTGGTGGGCCTCTCCGATGTGATTGTGGATATCGTAGAAACCGGAACCACCTTGAGAGAAAACGGCATGGAAGTGTTTGATTATTTCATGGACTTCTCCGCTCGCCTGATTTGCAACAAAGTGTCCTATAAGATGAAACAGAAGGAAATACAGCAGTTTATGGATTTAGTCAAACCGATGAATAAATAAAAGGGAAAGGTTAGCCCTTCGGGCAGGTTATAATTTCGATGAAATCGATGGTGTAACAATGTGGTGAATCGAATGAGAAAAAGGTTATAAAGGGTTATATGAATAACCATGTATAACCTTTTATAACCTTTGGGTTAGTGGTATCTAAGCTATGTGAAAAGGAAGGAATCATCGCAATAATAACCTTTATACTAGCCACATCTATACTATGTGAGAAAAAAGAAATCATCTCAACAATAACCTTTTATGTAATATGTATAACGCGACAAATGATCGCTAAAGAAAGAAGGATATATTATGAATTGGATTACTGTACCAGAAAATGGATTGTCTCTTCGTGAAGTGCGTACTTTGACGAATCGAAATGTCAATTTGTCGGAGGATTTGGAAAAATCGGTGTCTGCTATTTTGGAGCAGGTACGAAATGGTGGTGATGAAGCGGTTCGCGCACTGACCAAAAAGTTCGACGGGGTGGAACTGGATAGTTTCCGTGTCACCGAAGAAGAAATCCAGGAAGCATTAACCAAGGTGACTCCAGAATTTCTGGATGTGCTGAAGGAAGCTAAGGAAAATATTGAAACCTTCCACAAGGAACAGGTGAGAAAGTCCTGGACGAAGCAGTTCAGAGACGGCGTGGAATTGGGAGAACAGTTCCTGCCGATTCAGCGTGTGGGCGTGTATGTACCAGGCGGCCGGGCGGCCTATCCGTCTACAGTCCTGATGGATACGGTGCCGGCTATGGTGGCTGGTTGTCCTTCTGTAGCTATGGCAACCCCTCCAGGCAAAGATGGCAAGGTGAATCCGAACATTCTGGCTGCTGCTTATGTGGCTGGGGTGAAGGAAATCTATAAAGTCGGCGGTGCCCAGGGGATTGCCATGCTGGCCTATGGTACAGAAACGGTGGAACCGGTATTCAAAATCGTTGGCCCAGGCAATGCGTTCGTAGCGATGGCCAAACGTCTTGTTTTCGGTACTGTCGGTATCGATATGATTGCCGGCCCGTCGGAAGTGTGCTGCGTAGCTGACGGCAGTGCGAACCCCACTTGGATTGCGGCCGACCTGCTGTCCCAGGCAGAACACGACCCCAGAGCGGCTGTATTCCTCATTACACCAGATAAAGAATTCGGTGAAAAAGTACAGGCCGAAATGGAACGGCAGATGAAGGAATTGTCCCGCTATGAAATCATGAAGAGCTCCGTGGACGATTATGCGAAAGCCTTCCTGTGCAAAGATGCAGCCCAGTGCTTCGATATCGTGAACAAGATTGCACCGGAACACTTGGAAGTGGAACTGCCGAATCCGAAGCAGTACTTGCCGCTCATTTATAACGCCGGGGCTATTTTCCTTGGAAAATACACCTCGGAACCGATTGGTGACTACATGGCTGGCCCGAACCACACCTTGCCAACTTCTGGCACGGCCGCATTCTCTTCGCCGCTGGGGGTCTATGATTTCGTGAAACACAGCAGCGTAGAAATGTATAACAAGGAAGCATTCCAGAAAATTTCTAAGAAAGTACAGCTTTTCGCCAAAGCAGAAGGCCTGACCGCTCATGCCAATGCTATGGGGGTGCGTGATGAAGACTGAATGGCTTAGAAAAACAATTGCCAACTTTGATCCCTATTTCGTGGCTCCCATTGCAGAATCCCACGTGATCAATGCCAATGAAAATTATCTCAATGTGCTGTCTATTCCGGCGGTAAAGGAAGAATTGGTGAAAGCCCTGGATACCTTCCAGCCTCAAATTTATCCAAAGCCCATGGCCGATGACCTTCGCGTCGCTTTGGCAGACTACATTGGCTGCCAACCGGAAAATATCATCTGCGGCAACGGCGGCGATGAAATGATTACCTACCTACTGGGTACCTTCCTTGACCCAGGCGACCAGATTCTGGTGCATTCTCCTACTTTTGATATGTACGAATTGGGGGCGGAAACCCTGGGGGCTTCCACCATCAAAGTGAAGGATTTGCCAGGGTACCAGAGAGACCAGCAAGGTCTTTTGGAGGCCATGAAGAAATACCAGCCCAAAGTGACGGTCATTTGCAATCCAAACAACCCCACCGGCGACTTGCTGCCCGCCTCTTACATCGAAGAAGTGCTTAAAGCGGCCGATAACATCGTCTTTGTGGACGAAGCCTATATGGAATTTGCCCAGAAAGAAAGCGTTATTTCTTTGATTGAGAAATATCCGAACCTGATTGTGCTCCGGACCCTGTCCAAAGCCTTTGCCCTGGCTGGGATGCGCTGCGGCTACCTGGTGGCCCAGAAAGAACTGATCGAAGCCATTGCGAAAGTGAAAGCACCCTACAACCTGAACGCTTTCACCCAGCTCTTTGCCCCCATCGTGGTTCGTCATAGGAAAGAAATCTTCCGAGTACGAGATGCCATTAATGCCGAACGGGATCGTCTCTATGGACTGCTGAAAGACATCCCAGGTGTGACAGTCTATCCTTCTTGCACCAATTTCCTGTTGGTGCAGGTGAAAGAGAAACAGGAAGAAATCTTTGAAGCTCTCCGTAAAAAAGATATTCTGGTGAAGATTTATAGAAATAGTAAGGACATCCCCAACGGCTTCCGTATTTCCGTTACTACACCGGACGTGGATGATGGGGTGATTGAGGTATTTAAAACATTGATGCAGTAAGTGCAGAAATCGGAAATCATAGGTTAGCCCTTCGGGCAGGTTATTGTTCGATGATTCTAGTTTTCTAACATAGTAATGAGACGGTTTGAAAAAGGGGTAGTCCTACGGACCGGTTATGAGCATAACCTTTTATAACCCTGTATAACCTTGTTGCAGGCGAAATCTTTTTTATGTGAAATGGATGGAATCATAGAGGTTATAACCCTTTGATCACCTTTTTATGGCTATGTTTAGTAGAGGAAATTGATGACATATATGATTACAACAAGAACCGCAACTCTCCGCCGTACCACCGGCGAGACGGATATTTCTATCAAACTGACCATCGATGGCAGCGGGAAGTTTACTGGCACGTCGGGGATTGGTTTCTTTGACCATATGCTGAATCTCCTTTGTGTGCACAGCGGGATGGATATGGCCCTCACTTGCACCGGCGATTTGGACGTGGACAACCATCACACCATCGAAGATATCGGCATCACTTTGGGAGAGGTGTTTCGCAAGGCCTTAGGCGATAAGAAGGGGATTCGGCGGTATGGCTGTTTCTTCTGTCCCATGGATGAAGCGCTATCTCGGATTGTGCTGGATATTTCCGGCCGGCCCTACTTGGTTTTTGATGTACAAATCCCGGTGGAACGGATTGGCAGTTTTGAGACCGAAATGACGAGAGAATTTTTCCTGGCCTTTGCCAACAACAGTTTGATGAATCTCCACATGGCGACCCTGTACGGTACCAACGGTCATCACATCGTGGAGTCCTTATTCAAAGGGATTGGTCATGCATTGAAAGAAGCGGTCACCATCGAAGGAGACCAGGTGCTATCGTCCAAAGGGGTGCTATGATGAAAGTTGCGATCATTGATTATGATGCAGGAAACTTGCGAAACGTAGAACGGGCGGCCCAGCGGGCGGGCCTCGATACGGTGACCACCAGAAACGCTGAAGAAATCCGGGCGGCAAAAGCTTTGATTCTTCCCGGCGTGGGGGCTATGAAAGATGCCATGGCCCATTTGGACGCCTATGGATTGACACCGCTTCTTCGAGAAGAAGTGGCGAAAGGGAAAAAGCTCATGGGCATTTGCCTAGGCATGCAGGCCCTGTATGACGTGTCGGAAGAAGGGGGCGAGGTGCCGGCTCTGGGATTGTTGCCGGGGCGGATTGCCTTATTTCCTGAAGGCACTTTGAAAATTCCTCACATGGGATGGAATGAATTGTCCATCAAAAGAGAGCATCCAGTCTTGGCAGGCCTTCCGGCGCACTCCTATGTGTATTTCGTGCATTCTTACTATAAAACACCCACCGACAGCGAAGACATCATTGCCACTGCCGATTATGGCGTCGATGTGCCGGCCGTGGTGGGAAAAGATAACGTTTTGGGATTCCAGTTTCATCCGGAAAAATCGGGAGACGTGGGAATCCAGATTTGGAAAAATACAGCAAAGTGGTTGATACAATGAAAATATTTCCAGCAATTGATATAGAAGACGGGCACTGCGTCCGGCTCAAACAGGGCAAACTGCAGGACATCACGGTCTACGGTAACGATCCGGTAGAAATGGCCCTGAAGTGGGAAAAATTAGGTGCCAAATATCTCCATGTGGTGGACTTGGACGGCGCGTTCAAAGGGGGCGGACAGAACACCGAAGTGATTCACAAAATGTGCCAGGCTTTGTCCATTCCGATCGAAGTGGGCGGCGGCATTCGGAGTGAAGAAGCCATCAAAACCCATTTGGACAATGGGGTGGACCGGGTCATCATCGGCTCCAAAGCGGTGGCCTCTCCCTACTTTGCCATCCAGGCGGCTAAGAAATATGGCAGTGACCATATCGCCGTTTCCGTTGATGCCCACGGAGACACCGTGGCGACCCATGGCTGGGTGGAAGGAAGCAACCAGAAAGTACTGCCTTTCGTGAAAACCCTGTTGGAACATGGGGTGAATACCATCGTGTACACCGACATCAGCCGCGATGGTATGCTGACCGGACCGAATTTTGATATGATGAAAACTTTGAATGACCTAGAAGGTATCCACCTCATCGCCTCCGGCGGCGTCTCTTCCGCAGAAGACCTAAAGAAACTATCCGACATGGGCGTCTACGGTGCCATCACAGGAAAAGCACTGTATGAAGGCAAAGTGACCATGGAAGAAATAAAAAGTATTCAAGAGTAAAACATTTTGAGTGCGAAGTGCGTAATGCGTAGTGCGTAATGGCGGAA
>DBLC01000015.1:24217-35188 GCA_002297935.1 Dialister sp. UBA734 | reverse complement strand
ATATAGCGCCCCAATACCCTTTTATATAAAAATTTTGCGGCGCTATATGAATTGATGCGCCGCTACCTTCATTACGCACTACGCACTTCGCATTACGCACTCAAAACGAAAGGAAAACGGTGAGATGTTATGCTGGCGAAAAGAATCATACCCTGCTTGGATGTGAACCATGGCCGGGTGGTGAAGGGGAAGCAGTTTCAGAATTTACAAGACGTAGATGACCCGGTGACGTTGGGGAAATACTACTCTGACTCCGGTGCCGATGAATTGGTTTTCTACGATATCACCGCCACCCATGAAGGACGAGAAACATTTGTGGACACCGTCAAAGCCATTGCGGAAGAGCTGACCATTCCTTTCACCGTCGGTGGCGGGATTCGCAAGGCCGATGATTTCCGCACCATGCTCCTGGCAGGAGCCGATAAAGTATCGGTCAATTCGGCGGCGGTGATGCATCCGGAGATCATCCGAGAAAGTGCGGAGCGATTTGGTAACCAGTGCGTGGTCCTCTCCATCGATGGCAAACGAAACGCCGAAGGCGGTTGGGACGTATACGTCGAAGGAGGCCGGAAGAATACAGGCATTTCTGTGGTGGAATGGGCCAGAAAAGGCATGGAACTTGGCGCTGGCGAAATTTGCATGAACTCCATGGACTCCGATGGCGAAAAACACGGCTATGACCTGGAACTCATGCGGGTCCTGTCCGATACCCTCTCCATCCCCGTCATCGCTTCCGGCGGCGCAGGGAAAATGGAAGATTTCCTCACCGCCTTTGAGGCCGGTGCCGACGCCGCTCTGGCCGCTTCCGTTTTCCATTTCGGAGAAATTTCCATTCCGGAATTGAAAAAATACCTGGCGGAACATGGAGTGGCGGTGAGGTTGTAAGTTGTTTTGGGGGATATCTGCCTAGCTTACATGGAATTGATACGGCTGGAGAAAAGGTTAGCCCTTCGGGCAGGTTATATTGTGGACCATCCGGTTCACTTACATGGAAGTGCGCTGCATAGAGTAAAGGTTATTTATATCGGTGGGTTATGCTATTATGCTATTATGCTATAACCTTTTTAACCTTTTATAACCTTGTTGATAGCGAAATCATAGAAATAATTAGCTGGCGAGATCTTTTCAATAATAACCTTTTGTAAAAAAATAGAAAGGCAAAAGAAATATATGAATTCAGTCAATGTAAACGATATCAAATACGACGCCAATGGTCTTATTCCGGCGGTGGTGCAGGATGCCCGGAGCGGTCAGGTGCTCATGGTGGCTTATATGAATGCAGAGTCACTGGCAAAGACCATCGAAAGCGGTGAAACTTGGTTCTTCAGCCGTAGCCGGCAGAAACTGTGGCACAAAGGGGAAGAATCGGCTCATTTCCAGCATGTGAAACGGATTTACGTAGATTGCGATGCGGACACCTTGGTGGTGCAGGTCATTCCCGATGGCCCCGCTTGCCATACCAATAATCCCACTTGCTTCTATCGCAGCCTGGCCGGATGGGACAATGAGGAATCGGAAGGCAATCTGTCCATTTTGCACACCCTCTTTGAAGAAATCAAAGATCGTCGGATTCATCCCCAGGAAAAGTCCTACACCAATTACCTTCAGACAGAAGGAAAAAATAAGATTGATAAGAAAATCGGTGAAGAGGCGTCGGAAGTCATCATTGCCGACCAGCATCAGGATAAAGAAGAAATCATCGATGAATCCTGTGATTTGCTCTACCATCTGATGGTAATGTGGGAAAATTCCGGTGTGGATTTGTACGATATCATGAAAAAATTGGAAGACCGGGACGAGAAAAAAGGAAATAAGAAAAAAGTAGGACATCAGGATAAAATCTTTTAAAGGCAGTGAGAAGTGAGAAGTTAGAAATGAAGGTGGCGGCGCACAGCTTATAAAGCGCCGCTTTTTTGTGCTTTCCAGTCACCAGTCACGAGTCACCAGTCACCCTAAAGTCCATGCTCATAAGGTATTCAAAATTATAATGTTTTAGTATTGGTGATGGTCTATTTTATTTTCTATAATACATGTGACTGGTGACTGGTGACTGGTGACTGGTGACTGGTGACTGGGATGCAAGATTAATGTCTCTATCTTGTAATAGTCATTTCGACCGGTCGTATTAGTGCTTGATGGTGTAGAAGGTATGAAATGCGATGTGTAGGAGAGTGGAGAAATCTCTTAGCACTAGCGGGAAGGGCTTTCTGTATCAAATCGTAATGGTGAGACCATATTTCGAGCAAAGCGAGAAAAGCAGCTCTAACGAGCTGCCGTGAACTGTGTCATCTAGCCCTTACCGCTGGTGCTGCGAGATTTCTCCACTCAGGGGCACATCTCATTTCAACTCTTCTGTATCATTTCGCACAAATTTGATCGGTCGAAATGACGCTGCTATGAAATCTCTAGTATCTGTTGGAGCATGAATGGATTAGTTATTTGCTTTAAATACTATTATTTCCCTGGAGGTATCTTCTCGTTCGAGAAACGTGAGAATCTTGAGCAACCTAAGCAACTTTTCCTATTTCTACAGGAGTTTGAATCATGAATACTCGTATCGCACTGGATTTGATTCTTCTAATCAATTTACTCTTTCTCATGGCGTTTCCTTTGTTTGAACTGGAAAGCCACCAATGGGCGGGACTCCTCTTCTTTGTGCTTCTTGGCTATCACCATTGGCTCAATCGCAGGTGGGGGAAGGGACTGCGCCGCGGACGGTGGAACCGAAATCGAGTGATGGAAACGGTGGTGAATGGCGGATTAGCTATCGTATTTTTGACATTGCTCTATACGGGATTGTATTTTGTGAAACGGTACGTTCCCTTTTTACCGCTGCCAGGTACCATGATGACCATGAAAATTCATCATATGTCCTGCGCCTACCTGGGCTTCCTTCTCATCGCTTTCCACTTAGGACTCCATGGACAGCTATGGATTTCTCTTTTGAAAAAATGGACCGGCCAGAAACCATGGATTTCCAAAGGTATTTCCTATCTGATGCCACTGGTCACGCTGTATGGACTGTATGCGTTTATTCACAGAAACTGGTTGGACTACCTTCTTGCCAGAGTACATTTTGTATTCCTTGATTTCCAAGCGTCAAAAATGTTGTTCTTTGTGGATCACCTGGCAATTTTATTGGCCGTGGCATGGATAGCGTGGCGTATAAAAAAAATTAGGAATTAGGAATTAGGAATGAGGAATGGCGTATAATAAAGGTTATTATTCTACCTGTTTTCATTTTCTAACAAATAGACTTTATCGCCTGCTACAAGGTTAAAAAGGTTATAAAGGGTTATGATCTTAACAACAAAATTTAGACAATCAAAAAGCCGCAAGCATAACAGTTATGCTTGCGGCTTTTCATATAACCTTTTATAACCTTTTTAACCCCATCCACTATCCAAATTTTTTGTATGTGAGAAGTTGGATAGTAGCAGAATTATAACCTTATCTATTCCCAAAGCATCTCGCTGTTAGGTTATTGAAATCATAGAGTATAACCCTAATCTCTAGGGCCTAGCTACTAATCCCTAGATATCAGTCATCCTTTATAATTATTCTCATCATCCCACCAGTATACGCCTTTCAGTTTCGGCAATACTTTTTTGTGGAATGCAGGAACTTTGATGCCTTCTTTGAGCTGTCTTTCGTAATCTTTCAGTGCCGCATTGGCTTGCGGGAAGAGAATGAGAATAGCGGACACATTGGTGAGGACCATGAAGGCCATGAACAGGTCTGCCAGGTTCCAAACCAGCGGCAGGTCAGCGATGGCACCCCAGAAAATCATAACGCCAATGAAAAGACGGAACAGGTACAGTGGCCATTTCTTGGTGGTCAAGTGACCGATATTGATTTCGCCATAGTAGTAATTGCCAATCAGAGAAGTGAAAGCAAAGAGGAAAATCAAAACGGAAACCGCTTTTGGCGCTATGGGTCCGAAATACTGTGCCAGGTCCCACTGAATCAGTTCGATGCCGGTGAGGCCGGTAGAAGCATAGTCACCGGTGAGAAGCACGATGAAAGCGGAAGCGGAGCAGATGAAGAGGGTATCCACATAGACACCGAAAGCCTGGATCAGCCCCTGTACAGCCGGATGGCTGGCATCCGCCGTAGCAGCTGCATTTGGTACAGAACCTTCGCCGGCTTCATTGGAGAAGAGACCTCTCTTGAAACCAGTGAGCACAGCGGCACCCATACCGCCACCGAATACAGCCTGGAAATCAAAGGCATCACGGAAAATAATACCGAAAGCCCGTGGCATTTCCGTGATATTGTAGAGCATGATGCCGATGGTAATGAGGATATAGATCCCAGCCATGACCGGTACCATCCATTCGGTGACCCGGGCGATACGGCCCATGCCGCCGAAGATGACCAGAAGAGCCAGCACTGTGACTACGCCGCCCACAACCATGCGGTCAAAGCCCAGGGAACTGGACAGTGCCAGGGCGATGGTATTGGACTGGACGGAATTGTAAATCATACCGTAGGTGACGGAAATCAGAATGGCAAAAATAGCAGCCCAAAGGCCATGGCCCAAGCCATTTTTCAAATAGTATGCCGGGCCGCCGCGGAAACCAGCCCCATCTTCACGGGGGACTTTATAAATCTGGGCCAATGTACTTTCTACAAAGCCAGTGGCAGAACCGATGACGGCGATGAACCACATCCAGAAAATAGCCCCTGGGCCACCGGATGTGATAGCGATGGCGATACCGGCGATGTTGCCGACGCCGACACGAGAAGCGGTGCTGACGCAGAATGCCTGGAACGGAGAAATTTCATTTCCCTTCGTCTTTGTACCTGCGGTGTGAGCAATGAGCTGGAACATACGCTTCACATAGCGAACCTGCACCGCTCTAGTCCGTACGGTGAAATAGAACCCTGCCCCGACAAGCAGGATGATGATCACTGAGGACCATAGAAATCCATTGATTTCTGAAACAATTGCATTGAGTGTTTCCATGAATACCTCCCTTGGTGGAAAATCTTTTGTATTTGAAACCCTATTGCATATCTTTATTATTATATGATTTTATTGGCTCATACACAAATGATATTTTAGCATAATGTTGGTGACTAGTGACTAGTCACTAGTCACCAGCTCCCACTTTCTTGAGAAAACATCCCTTTTCTAGCCAAACTAGAGCCCTTTTAAGGCTCCATTTCCCACCATAACTACTGGCTATTTCACAGGAAATAGGACGGATTAACATCGTCTCATTTGCATGTAAAAAGAGAAGGGTTTTGCCTCGTTTTTTACAAATTTGACAGAAAATGGTAAAATATGGTGGTTGTCAGTGAAAGTATGTATTGTAAAAGTGACTAGTGACTCGTGACTGGTGACTGGGAATTTAATATGAAACATCATAAGTGTCACAGTTTGTTGCTTCTAACCGGCTAGCAGCCAGCAGCTAAAAGCTAGTTGCTGTGACACAGAAGAAATTCCTAACTATTTCCTAGTCACGAGTCACCAGTCACCGATGTTATCTTTTTGTGAAAATGATGCACCATCGGTGTATCGCGTTTTGGAGGTGAAAGTATGCGTGCATTATATACATGGGGATGCGCCTTGGCCCTTTGGGCCGTGGCGTCCATGACGATATCAGCACAGACCCTGGAGAGCGGCATGAGCGGCAGTGAAGTGGCGGACTTGCAAAACTCTCTGGTGGCCGCTGGTTACTTGGCACGTACCGTAGATGGAGATTACGGATCTACAACCAGAGAAGCGGTGCTTCTATTTCAAAGGGCTAAAGGGCTTTCTGCCACGGGTAAAGCCGATGAGGCTACCCAGGAAGCCATACGAGAGGCCGAAGGGGAAGGGTACCGCAATGGCGGCGGCGTGGTCTATGCAGAAGGAAATCGCGGGGAAGTGATTTCTGAAATGCAGGAAAAATTACAGGCCGCTGGGTATTTGCACGGCTCCATTGATGGCGTGTATGGACAGGATACGGTGAACGCTGTGGAAGCGTTCCAGCGGGCCCATGATTTCCCCGTATCCGGTGCCATTGATGAAATGACCTACAGTGCTTTGAATGAAGTGGAAGGCAGTGAAAGTATTTCGGAATCACCAGCCGAAGAAAGTGCGCCGCCATCTGGACATGAACCGGGGGCCTTTTGTATTGGCGATTCCGGAAACGAAGTGGCATCGATTCAGCGAAAATTGATTCGCTTGGATTACTTGGATGGCATGGCCGATGGCATGTACGGCGGTCAGACTGCCATGGCGGTACGGAGTTTCCAAAGAGATGAAGGCCTTCGTGTGACCGGAGAAGTGAATCACAAAACTTTGGTGACGTTGAATCAGGTCTATGGAGACAGCACCGGAGAATATACCCTGTCTTTGGGGGATTCTGGAAATAAAGTGATTCGTTTGCAGAACAAACTGCTCCTTCACGGTTACGACCCAGGCTCTGTAGATGGCGTTTACGGCGAAGGCACCGCCGAAGCGGTGCGTCAGCTGCAGGCAGAAGAAAATCTGTCCCGCACGGGCATTGCCGATGGGGATGTGTGGGACCGCTTAGACAGTGCGCCCAGGTTTACTGGCCGGTATAAAAAAGTGCTTCATATGAGAGCCACCGCGTATGCACCGGAAAATGGCACTGGCGATGGAAGAACCGCTTTGGGTGGTTTCGCAGGGAAAGGACATGCTGCTGTGGACCCGAATATTATTCCCCTTGGAAGTGTGGTCTATATCGAAGGCTATGGTTATGCCATTTGCGACGACATCGGCGGCGCCATTCACGGTATGATTATCGACGTCGGGGTGGATACCCTCCAGCAGGCCTACGCGTGGGGGAGTAAGGACCGGGTGAATGTGTATCTTGTGAAATAATGCGTAATGCGAAGTGCGTAGTGCGTAATGGTGGTGGCGGCGCGTCAATATTTGGAAGCGCCGCAAAATGATATGGGTTATTTTCTGCTAATTCCATAGAAATTCATGGATAGAATTACGCTGGTGTAAAGGGTATTATTCTGCCATGGAAGCTAGAAACACTAGAAAAAATACCGTTAGCGGCAAGGTTATAAAAGGTTATGAATTATACGTTTTCATATAACCTTTATAACCTTGTCGCTAGCGGTATTTTTTCTAGTTAAATCAAATCGTTACGACAGGATGATAACCTTTGATGGAAGCGAATGCTTTACAATGATGGTCCAGGCGGAATCAGTAGAATAATAACCTTTTGCTTTGCATTGTAAATGCTCATTTTTAACAAAATCTTTCCTTGCACCCTATGTATGGTTTTGTTACAATATTTTTTATGGAATAATATATGTTGTTGGTTGCTTGAAAATTAAATTGTCCAAGCAACCAACAACCAATAACTAACAACAGATAGATAGAACATGTCACGTGGAGTGTACAATTTTAGGAGGATTTTATGTCTGAATTAACAGCAGTTATTTTAGCAGCCGGCCAGGGGACTCGTATGAAGTCTGCCTATCCGAAGGTGTTGCACAGAGTGTGCGGTGTACCGATGGTCGAACAGGTTATTCGCGTGGTTCGCCAGGGTGGCTTTGATAAATGTGTGGTTATCACCGGTTTCAAAGAACATCTGGTGAGAGATTACTTGGGCAATCTGAATATTTCCTTTGTTCACCAGGAACAGCAGCTGGGCACCGGTCATGCGGTGATGCAGGCCATACCGGAATTTGAAAACAATAGAGATGGCTATGTGCTGGTCATCTGCGGTGATACCCCATTGCTTCGGAGTGAAACCATTCATAAGCTGGCAGAAACTTGTCAGAAAGAAGGGGCCGTGGCTACCGTGCTGACTGCCATTTTGGACAATCCATTCGGCTATGGTCGCGTACTTCGTGATGACAATGGAAATATGACGTCCATTGTGGAACAGAAAGATGGCACCCCGGAACAGCTGGCTGTCCATGAAATCAATACCGGTACCTACGTATTCCAGGTGGGTGCTTTGATGGATGCACTGAAACAGATTGATAATCACAATGCCCAGGGCGAATACTACCTGACCGATGTATTTGAAATCATGATCAAAGCAGGAAAGAAAGTCATTCCGGTAGCTGCGGATGACCCGGATGAAACCATGGGCGTCAATTCCCGTATCCAGCTGTCCCAGGCCGATCGCATTCTTCGTCTCCGAAAAGCGGAAGAACTGATGGCAGCCGGCGTCAGCATTGTAGACCCGGAACACACCTATGTGGAACAGGATGTAGTGGTGGGACAGGATTCCACCCTCTATCCAGGCACCATGCTGCAGGGACACACCGTGGTGGGCAAGAATTGCAAAATTGGTCCGGACACACAGCTCACGGATGTACAGTGCGGCGAATTTACCCATCTGAACCGTGTATATGCCCATGAATGCACCATTGGCAATTACAATGAAATCGGACCTTTCGTTCATCTTCGTCCAGGCACCGTGCTTCATGACCACATCAAGATTGGCAATTTCGTAGAAGTGAAAAATTCCACCGTCGATGATGGTACCAAGCTGCCTCATCTCATTTACTGCGGCGATTCCGATTTGGGCAAAAACGTCAACTTTGGCTGCGGCACCGTGACGGTCAACTTCGACGGCAAAGACAAACATCGCTGCACCATCGATGACCATGCGTTCATTGGCTGCAACACCAACCTGGTGGCACCGGTTCACATCGGAGAAAGAGCCTTCACCGCTGCTGGTTCCACTATTACCAAAGACGTACCGTCTAAAGCCCTGTCCGTTGCAAGAGCCCGTCAGAAAAATATCGAAGACTGGGTGACCGATGAAACGTATAAGGATTGAGTCGTTAGACGTGAAATCCTTTTTGTGATAGTGAGAAGTTAGAAGTGTGAAGTTAGAAATGGTGGTGGCGGCGCACAAAATTTGGAAGCGCCGCGAATTTTAAAGGTTATGATTGTGCTGGCTTCAATGGAGTGATCATTTCAAGGATTTCGCTTTCGGAAAAGGTTATGGTTCTACCTTGGCCGTCTGATTCTCATGGTAAAATACTACTGGTGTCAAGGTTATAAGGGTTATGATCAAATCTATTTATAACCTTTTATAACCTGGATGCTAGCGGTATCGATACTGGTTATGCTAAACGGCATGGCAGAATCATAACCTTTGCACTAGCGAAAGATGATCCATGAGTTTCTATGGAATCAATGCAACAATAACCTTAATCTTCCCACTTCTAGCTAAAATATTATGGAAATGTCACTATCAGTTGGTATATAATAATACACAGAGTGTCTCAAGTGGGACCAATGGGAGTCGGCCTGCTTGGGAAGAAAATAATATTTCATAACTTTCAATCGAAAGGAAAGGGAGAGGCAGCAAAATGGACATGGAAGACACTTCTAAATTGAAGATTTTTACAGGAACCGCACATCCGGCTTTGGCAAAGGAAATTTCCGATTACATCGGGGTACCGTTGGGCAAAGCAATCTGCGGCCGTTTCAACAACGGTGAAATTCAGGTTATGATCAATGAAAGTGTCCGTGGTAAAGATTGCTTTATTATTCAGCCAACTGGCGCACCGGTTAACGATAACCTGATGGAAATGCTCATCATGATCGATGCACTGAAGAGAGCATCTGCCCGTCACATCACCGTCGTAGTACCTTACTACGGATATGCACGTCAGGACCGCAAGACAAGAGGTCGTGAACCGATTTCTTCTAAACTCGTAGCGGATCTGATTTCTGCTGCTGGCGCTACCCGCGTTGTTACCATGGATCTCCATGCTGGACAGATTCAGGGATTCTTCAACGTACCGGTAGATCATTTGATGTCTGCATCCCTTTTGGCAGACTATGTAAAATCCAAGAACCTGGAAAACCTGACCATCGTTTCTCCAGACCTTGGTGGTGTCACCAGAGCCAGAGAACTGGCTGACCGCGTGGGCGCACCGATTGCTATCATCGAAAAACGCCGTCCAGAACCAGGCGTAGCGAAAGTCATGAACATCATCGGCGATGTCAAAGACAGAAATTGCTTCGTTGTCGACGATATCGTTGATACTGCAGGTTCCCTCTGCGAAGGTGCCAAAGCACTGGCTGAATACGGCGCTAGAAATGTATACGCCGCTGTATGCCATCCAGTTCTGACCGACCCGGCTACAGAAAGAATCAAAAATTCCAACATCGCAGAACTGATTGTCACCAACTCTCTGCCGATTCCGAAGGAAAAGATGCAGGACAAACTGACCGTTCTGTCCATTGCTCCCCTTCTCGGCGAAGCCATTCTCCGCATTTTCCACGACGCTTCTGTAAGCCAGCTGTTTGATAAATAATGAAAATCATAGCTGGCCTGGGAAATCCAGGAAAAGAATATGAACACACCCGCCACAACATGGGCTTTGACGTGATTGACATACTGGCTGACCGTTGGAAAGTGACCAATTGGAAAGAAGACATGAAAGCCGAAATCGCCACCGTCATTGTGAATGGAGAAAAGGTGCTTCTGGTGAAGCCTATGACCTACATGAACAACAGCGGCGAAGCGGTAGGGGCTATTTCCAAATATTTCAAAGTCGACCTGGACGATATTTACATCGTTTGTGACGACTTGGACTTGCCACCAGGAAAGACCAGAATCCGCAAAAAAGGATCCGCCGGTGGTCACAACGGTATCAAATCCCTCATTGCACACCTGGGAAGCGAACAGTTCAACCGCTTCCGCATCGGCGTCGGCCATCCGAAAGATGGACACACCGTGGTGGACCACGTGCTTACAAGACCTTACGGAGATGACATTCCGGTCATTGAAGACGCCAAAATTCACACCGCAGATTCTATTGAAGATGCACTGAAAAATGGCGTGGACCATGCCATGAATGCGTTCAATCCGAAAAAGAAGAAATAAAGAAAAAGCAGTCTCGTGAAAGAGGCTGCTTTTTTTGATATAATATTTTGGTGACTGGTGACTGGTGACTGGTGACTGGTGACTGGTGACTGGTGATTAGTAGCTAGGCCCTAGGGATTAGGGCAATGCTGTTAAGTTA
>DBLC01000015.1:21813-24125 GCA_002297935.1 Dialister sp. UBA734 | reverse complement strand
CTAGCGTTTATAGGCTCATTTGAGAAACCTAAGAAACCTAAGAACCTTCAGAACCTTCCACTTACAGCGAAATCATACCTACTAACGCAAATCCTTAACTTAACAACATTGGGGATTAGGGGTAGCCCTTCGGGCGGGTTATTTTATAACCTTTTATAACCCTGTATAACCGGTTGCTTATGAGTTTTTTGTTATGATAATCAAAGAAATCTGTAGAATAATAACCTATTGAGGTAAGGAGATATCATGAAAGGTAAATTGATCGTTTTAGAAGGCATTGATGGCAGTGGGAAAGCGACCCAGTCTGCTTTATTGGAAGAAACATTGAAGAGACAGGGAAAGAAAGTGATGCATATTTCCTTTCCGGACTATGACAGTGATTCTTCGGCTTTGGTGAAAATGTATCTCAAAGGAGATTTCGGTAAGGATCCATCGGATGTGAATCCCTATGCGGCATCTCTGTTCTATGCGGTGGACCGGTTTGCTTCCTATCGCATGAAGTGGAAACAATTTTATGAAGACGGCGGCATTGTCATCGCTGACCGATACACCACTAGCAACATGGTGCATCAGATGACCAAGTACGATGATCCGGAAGAACGGAAGAAATTTCTTTCCTGGTTGGAACAGACCGAATACGTAGAATTGGAACTGCCGCGGCCGGACAAGGTGATTCTCCTGGACATTCCGCTTTCTATTTCTGAGAATCTAGTAAAAGAACGAGCCAAACAAGGGGGCTCTATGGATATTCACGAACAACACTTGGATTATCTAAGAAAATGCCACGATGCGTATCAGGAATTGGTAAAGCAATACGGCTGGACCAAAATTGCCTGCGCGGAAAAAGGCGTGCTGCGGAGCGTGGAAGAAATTCATGAAGATGTCTTAAAAGCAATTAGGAATGAGGAATGAGAAATTAGGAATGGTGGTGGCGGCACATCAAATTGTATGGCACCGCAGCATTATTTTCTTGACTTCATCTATTTTTTTAGGTATTATAATAATGCAGGTGGAAACACGCTGTATACTCGTGCAAGCGAATTAACGTTTAAGCGCTCTGTAAGAGCGTCGCCCACGAGGCCGCCGAAAGGCGGTTTTTTTTTGAGGAGTTTCTATGAATATCTTTGTGTACTCTGATGAATCTGGTGTCTTTGATGCTGCACATAATGAAATTTTTGTTTTTGGCGGTCTGATTTTTCTTGGGGCAGATCATCGTGACAAAGCTGCACGGAAATTTCAAGCCGTAGAGAAAGCTTTGCGAATACATGGAAATCATGCGCAAGGTGAAGAATTGAAAGCTTGCAGAATTACACCAAAAGAAAAAGGCAAGCTATTTCGTTCTATGAATGATGCTTTTAAGTTTGGTGTAATCATTCGTCAAAAAGAAGTTCTCTCTCAAGTTTTTGAAAATAAAAAGAGTAAGCAAAGATACTTGGATTATGCATATAAAATCGCTTTGAAGCGTGCTTTTCAAATGCTGATTAGGGAAAATGTGATTCAAGCTGATGATATAGAAAGTATATATGTATCTGTAGATGAACACACAACGGCGACTAACGGGAAATATGAATTAAGAGAATCGCTGGAACAAGAATTTAAAAATGGTACTTTTAGTCATAATTATCGCAATTTCTTCCCGCCCATTTTTACTAAATTGGCTGGAGTGGATGTAAAGTTTTGCGATTCAAAGAGTAAAATCTTGGTTAGAGCCGCAGACATTATTGCCAATAAAATTTATTATTGCGCAGTGAATCACGATGAAAGTATATATGAAAAATCAAAAATGTATTTGATTCAACTGCCTTAGGAAGACACTGATTTGTTCAATCTATGGATAAATCAGTGTTTTATTTTGCGGCGCTTCCAAATTTTTATGCGCCGCCACCTTCATTCCTCATTTCTAATTCCTAATTTCTCATTATATTTTTCCCCCTCTTGCCATATCTGTTATAATATAAATGTAAAGAAAATCTCTTCAGGGCGGGGTGCAATTCCCCACCGGTGGTAAAGGATATTTCCTGAGCCCACGAACCTTATACAGGTTGTTGTTCCATTAAGGTTTACATGAGTAGGAATGATTTGGCTGGTGGTTCTGGTTTCTCAAGTCGCTCAAGTTTCTCAGGTTTCTCGGATGAGGGGCAAGCGTTGGCGTCTCGTTCGAAGAACCTGAGAAACCTTAGAACCTTGAGTAACCTAAGAAACTTTTGTATCAGCACAAATCATTTCGATGTTTCACTTATGGACATCACCTGTCGAGGTAGATCTGGTGCAATCCCAGAGCCGACGGTACAGTCCGGATGAAAGAAGAGTGG
>DBLC01000015.1:0-21720 GCA_002297935.1 Dialister sp. UBA734 | reverse complement strand
GAAGATAGAAAATTTATGTCCCGGGCGTTGGAACTGGCGGTCCGTGGTATGGGGCATACCCGGCCCAATCCTATGGTGGGTGCGGTGCTGGTGAAAGATGGCCGTATCATCGGGGAAGGCTGGCATGAACAGTATGGTGGTCCCCACGCGGAAGTGAATTGTTTCGCCAATGCTACGGAAGACCCGACGGGGGCGACACTCTATGTGACGCTTGAACCTTGTGCCCATTACGGAAAGACACCGCCCTGTGCAGACTTGGTGATTTCCAAAGGGGTAGACCGGGTCGTGGCGGCCATGGTGGATCCGAATCCCTTGGTAGCTGGAAAAGGTATTCGGCGTATCAAAGACGCGGGCATTTTTGTGACCGTTGGTGTCATGGAAGAAGAAGCGAAACGGCTGAATGAAGTATTTCTGAAATATGTCACCCAGCACAAGCCGTTCGTTCTTTATAAAGCGGCCATGTCTTTGGATGGGAAAACGGCGTGCTACACCGGTGATTCCAAGTGGATTACTTCGGAAGACGCCAGAGAAGAAGTGCATGTGCTTCGTGGCTGCTACAAAGGGATCATGGTCGGTGCTGGTACCATCCTGGCGGATAATCCACAGCTGACGGCTCGCACGGAAGGCATGATTGATCCGGTGAGAATTATTGTGGATGGCAATCTGTCGGTACCGCTGAAAGCCAAAGTATTTCAAGAACCGGGAGAAAATATTATCCTCACCACCACCGCAGGGGATGAAGCCAAGCGGCAGGCCCTGACCGATATGGGGGTCGATGTGATCATCGCCGATGGAGAGGAAAAAGGGAAAGTAGATCTCTCGTCAGCGATGACCGGTTTGGCCCTGAAAGGCATCGATGGGATTCTGCTGGAAGGCGGTGCCACCTTGGCGGCATCGGCGTTTGCGGAAGGCATCGTAGATAAAGTGCGTATCTATGTGGCACCGAAAATCATCGGTGGGAAAGACGCTCCTGGCCTCATCGGCGGGCAGGGAATCGCTTCCATGGCGGACGCTTTGGCCCTTCGAGACATTCAGACGGAAATGTCCGGCCCTGATTTGGTGATTCAAGCCTATGTGGACCAGACCAAAAAAGCGGAACCGAAACCAGCCAAGACCCGGGCTCCTAAGGAAATACTGAAGAGAGAGGACCAGTAAGATGTTTACAGGTATTGTAGAAGAAATCGGCTCGATTCGTCATATTTCCAGAGGAAACGACACCTGTACCCTTACGATTTCCTGTGAAAAAGTGCTGGAAGGAACGAAATTGGGAGACAGCATTGCCGTCAATGGCACCTGTCTCACCGTGGTCCGCATGGAAAAAACCAGTTTCGATGCGGACGTGACACCAGAAACCATGCGGCGCACCGCCTTTTCGCTGCTGCGCATTGGCTCTCCGGTAAATTTGGAACGGGCTCTTCGCTTGTCCGATCGTTTGGGTGGACACATCATGCTGGGCCACGTCGATGGGGTGGGCCATGTGAAATCTTTCGTCAAAGAAGGAAATGCCACCAATGTGACCATTTCCTTAGATAAGAAATGGATGCGCTACGTCATAGAAAAAGGCTCCGTTGCCGTAGATGGCATCAGCCTCACCGTGGCGAAACGAAACGAAGATTCCTTCACCATCGCCCTCATTCCCCATACGGGAGAACAGACCATCCTTCTCACGAAACATCCCGGTAACCCGGTGAATATCGAATGTGATTACCTGGGGAAATACGTGGAACAGCTGATGAAAGCAGAACCGGATAAGGGTGTCACTATGAATATGCTGGAAATGTTGAAATAAAAGGGTATTTTTTAGATGAAGCGGGTTGTCTCATTTGATTTGATGTCCCGCTGGTTAAAAGGTTATAAAAGGTTATGCCCTTCGGGCAAGGGTATATAAAGGGGAGAAAATAACCTTTTATAACCCTTTGGATATCCATTTATGAGACATAAGGCACTATTCCATTTCATAAAAATAATAACCTGTCCGAAAGACATACCCTTTTCTATATTATGTTAGAAAATTTGAAGTATACATTTGGGAGAGACTATGAACTACCAATTTGATCCAATTGAAGATATTATTGACGAAATCCGAAAGGGACACATCGTCATCATGCAGGACGCAGAGTCCCGTGAAAATGAAGGGGACTACATCTGCGCCGCTGAATTTGCTACCCCGGAAAATGTGAATGCCATGGCTTCCGAAGCGAAAGGGGTCATCTGCATGCCTATGGCAGCAGAAATTGCAGATTCCCTCTACTTGGGGCCTATGATTCGTCACAACACGGACAATCACCAGACTGCCTTCCTAGAATCCATCGATTATAAAGATTCCGGTACCGGCGTATCGGCAGCGGCTCGTTCCATGACGGCCCTGGAAGCCATCAAAGACGGGGCGAAGCCAGAAGATTTCCGCCGTCCAGGACACCTATTTCCACTGAAAGCGAAACCGTGGGGCGTACTGGAACGGCAGGGCCACACCGAAGCTACCGTGGATTTAGCGCGTTTGGCAGGACTGAAACCGGCGGGCCTGTGCTGCGAAATCATGAAGGCAGACGGCACCATGGCCAGAAGAGAGGACCTGTTCAAACTGGCGAAAGAAAAAGGGCTCAAAATCGGAAATATCCAGGAACTGATCGAATACAGAAAGAAACACGAAACCATCGTAGAGCGCATCACCCAGGCCAAATTGCCTACCAAGTATGGCGAATTTGAAATCTACGGCTTCGTGAATCGCATGAATGGAGAACACCACGTGGCCCTCACCATGGGCGATGTGGCTGACGGGAAACCGGTTCTCTGCCGCATTCATTCCGAATGTCTCACCGGCGACTGCTTCGGCTCTCTGCGCTGCGACTGCGGACAGCAGCTCTCGGCGGCTATGAAACAGATTGCCAAAGAAGGACGAGGCGTCCTGGTATACCTTCGCCAAGAAGGAAGAGGCATCGGCCTTATCAACAAAATCAGAGCCTATGCCCTGCAGGACCAAGGCTATGACACCGTAGAAGCCAATTTGAAACTGGGCTTTGCCGCAGACCTTCGAGAATACATGACCGGCGCACAGATTTTGAAAGACCTGAAAGCCACTACCATTCGCCTGCTGACGAACAATCCACAGAAACTGGACGACGTCAGCGAATACGGTATCACCATCGCCGAACGGGTTCCCATCGAAATCGCTCCCACCAGAGAAGATGAATTCTACCTGAAAACCAAACAGGAAAAAATGGGACATATGCTGAAACTCGATAAGGATATTGTAGAACCAACAGTTAAGTAGGCAGTTAACGGTTGACGGTTGACAGTTAACAGTAAACCGTTAACCGTTAACCAACACAAAAAGGAGAAAAATACTATGAACGTAATTTCCGGACTTTTCAATGAAAATGAAATTCGTGTAGGCATCGTTGCCTCCCGTTTCAACGAAGTAATCGTTTCCAAACTGATTGACGGTGCGGCCGATGGCCTGGCTCGTCACGGTGTGGACATGGACAAAGTAGACCTGGCATGGGTACCGGGGGCTTTTGAAATTCCCCTGGCTGCTAAAAAAATGGCAGAAAGCGGCAAATACGACGCCGTTATCTGCCTGGGCGCTGTCATTCGCGGCGAAACCGACCACTATGAACACGTGGCTACCGAAGTGACCAAGGGCGTAGCCATGGCTTCACTTTCTTCCGGCATTCCGGTTCTCTACGGCGTACTCACCACAGATACCATCGAACAGGCCATCAATAGAGCCGGCCTGAAATCGGGCAACAAAGGCTTCGAATGTGCTATGGATGCCCTCGAAATGGCAAGCCTGTTTAAGAAACTGTAAAAAGCAGTGAGAAGTGAGTAGTGAGAAGTTAGAAATGAAGGTGGCGGCGCACAGCTTAGGAAGCGCCGCTACTTTTTTATTTTTGAAAAAGGTGACTAGTGACTCGTGACTGGTGACTGGGAAGGAATGAGTACTAGGCCCTGGGGATTAGGCCTGGTGTACGCTATAGTCGTGTTTCATATGAAACAGTAGTGGTGGAAAAGGTTCTAAGGGTTCTGAAGATTTCTTGAACGTGACTCTTACTGTAGACGTCATTTCGACCGGTCGCATTTGTGCGAAATGATGTAGAAGTTATGAATCGCCATGTGCCCCTGAGTGGAGAAATCTTTCAGCACTAGCGGTAAGGGCTAGATGACACATATCATGGTCGCTCGCTAGAGCGGCCTTTCTTGCTGTGATCGAAAGATTGTTTCACCGTTACGATTTGATACTTTAAGCCCTTACCGCTAGTGCTGTTTAGATTTCTCCACTCAGGGGCACATCTCACGTTAACACATCTATACCACTTAGCACGCGTACGATCGGTCGAAATGACGATAGAGATAAAACCTCTGGATAATAGGTAGTATCTAAATGAATAGTAGGATATCGGTATTCCCATAACCCTTTATACCCCTTTTAACCTTGTCGCTTGCGATAGCATGAAAATGTCTCACAATAGAAATCAGTAGAACAATACCCTTTATCGAAATACTTCCCTAGATGAAATTTTGCTAGAGGTACTTTCGAGAAACCTGAGTACCCTTAGCAACTTGAGCTACCTGAGTAACCTTTTCTATTTCTCTTGATTCATAAGATACTCTAAAGTATAATACTCATGAGTAATATACTTTAGAGTATTCAAAGGAGGCATTCTGATGATTGGAAGAGAAAAAGAACTGAACATGTTGGAAAAGTTGTATCAAACAGATACATTTCAATTTCTTGTCATGTATGGACGGCGGCGCATTGGGAAAACCACTATTTTACAAGAATTTGCCAATCAACATGATGTCATTTTTTTCTCTGCCCAGGAGAAGAATGATGCTTTGAACTTGGAAGACTTTTCAGAAGTTGCACAGCGTCACTTTGATCATGATTTCTTTGCCCCCTTTCCTTCCTGGGAACGGGCTATGGAATATATTTCTAAAAAGGCAGCTCTGGCGACAAAGAAAACTGTACTTATTATTGATGAATTTCCTTTTATCGCGTCCCAAAATCCTTCGATCAAAAGCATATTGCAGCATACCATCGATCACACGTGGAAAGAGAGAAATATATTTCTCATTCTTTGCGGTTCCAGCGTCAGCTTCATGGTCAATGATGTGATGGGATACAAAAGTCCCCTCTATGGTCGAATCACTGCACAGATAGAAATCAAGCCCTTTGATTATCTGGATAGTGCCAAATTTTTTCCACACTATGATATAGAAGAACAAATCCAAGCCTATGGGATTTTAGGTGGTATTCCCAGATATTTGGAGGCTTTTGACGATAGAAAAAGTATAGAAGAAAATATAGCCGCCCACATTCTTTCTGAAAATGCATTTCTTCACGAAGAGCCGCAAATGCTTCTCCGGATGGAACTGCGGGAGCCCAGTGTATACAACACCATCTTGGAATCCATCGCTGCGGGATACAACAAGCAATCTTTGATTGCCGACCACATCCATGAGGAACGGACCAAGTGCGGGAAATATTTGCAAGTGTTACAGAGTATTCGATTGATCAAAAAAGTAGTCCCCTGTGGTGAAAATGAGACCAGTCGAAAAGGAATCTATGCTCTAGCTGACTGTTACTACAATTTCTGGTACCGCTATCCCTTTTCTCATAAAAATCTATATCGACTTCTGGGCGAAGAAGAGGCGGCTCGTGAAATTATGGGGCAAATGAATGACTATATTGGCCCTCGATTTGAAATCATTTGCAAAGAATATCTCATCCATCAAGCTAGAAATAGAAAACTTCCCTTCATCCCGGCTCATTTAGGAAGATGGTGGGGGACCAATCCGGCCATTCGTGCCCAAGATGATGTGGACATATTAGGCCTTTCAGAAGACGGTACACAAGCCATCTTCTGTGAATGCAAGTATAGAAATCAACCTATGCCCATGGCAGAATATGACGATTTGGTGACGGCTTCTATGGCTTTTCCTAAGGTAAAGGAAAAATATTTCTACTTCTTTAGCAAAGGAGGCTACACCGATAGCGTCATCGAAAGAGCCGAGCGAGAAGGGGCTAGATTACTCACCGTATCGGATTTGTATAAGTGATTATTTATTCCATGCTAATTGACGGCTGCTCATTGATTCATTTTTTTCAATAGCAAGAAACTGAATTAGCTGTTGCTGGTTGTCTGGCCTCAAACAACCAACAACCAACGACACGTTTTCCTCTTCCTTTTTCTGAAAATATATAGTATGATATAAGCATGAAATCTGATGCACTGTGTGTACACCTATTTCTACGTTTTCCTTCCGGTCCGTGATATCTGAATGCGCAAAGGACCACATGGAAAGAAAGCGGATGAAACGGCAGATCTGACAAGGCATCAGAATCCATCGGGCATAGAGAGTGAAATGTAGACCCGTTTCGTTCTCCCTGCTTTGGGTCACATACAAATTCCATAATCCGGAACCTTACACATCTTGCTATTTCCCTGCTGAATGAGCGCGTGGCGTTCTGACGACAGCAAAGACGTAGTACTTATGTACACAAGACGGCACCTGCGCCGTATTCAGGGTGCGCCCTCATAGGTATAAATGGTGAGATGAGTTCCGGATTTTTTGCGTGGGAGAAATGGTGACTGGTGGACTGGCGACTAGTAGCTAGGGATTAGGCCCTAGGGATTAGGATTCTCAAATGTGCCTCTATAGGTAATCGTCATTTCGACCGGTCCTATTTGTGCGAAATGAAACATATGATATGAAACTGGATGTGTAGGGGAGTGGAGAAATCTCAAAGCACTAGCGGAAAGGACTTGCTGCATCTAATCATAACGGTGATACAATTTTTCGACCAAAGCGAGAAAGGCAACTCTAGCGGATAATAGTTTTTGGTTGTCTATAGTTCATAGATCCTGATGATGGTATAATTGGGTTAAATCAGAACGATATATTTTTTTAGGACGACAATCAGGAGAAATAGGTATGGAGAAAACAAAAGTAAGGTCTTGGGAAATCATCAATGATATGACACTGATGAAGAAAACGGATAAATCTATCTTTCGTTATGCCGGAGCTACCATTCCTAGAGAGATGTATAGTTTCTTTGATGCAGGTTCCATGGAAAATGGAGAACGGAGAGAAATTCGGGTGCGTTATGATGGTTGTACCTATGAAGCCCATTTGGAAAAGGAAAATTTATATCTCGGAAGAGTGCGCATCTTTTGGGAAAATAAACTGAAAGATGTTTTTGCAGAAGTGATGAGAGATGAAACCACGTTTCCTTGGCTGATTATTTCAAAAGTTGGGGATAGGATGTACGAGTTCTTTTTGAGATAGAGGATTTGATTAAAAATCTCAACTGCTTTTCCTATAATTAATCTAAATAAAGGGCTATTAAAATATCTTTTAAGGCTGTTGAACTAAATACATTGATTATTTCTTTTTTGTGTGATCTAATAAAAGAGTAGAGCGATATTTATTCATACGTACGTTTTAGAAATTGAGGCGATTACATGAAAAACATAATCATTGATTTTATGAATGGATATAGTGAACAAACCGTGAAAGATATTACTAAATTTGTCGGTTTGATAACAGCTAAAAGTTTTATTTCTGTTATTGATAATTTGAACCTTGATGCTAATCCACGTTCGTCAAAAACTGGTGCAGTAACTGATGCAATTCAAGATACGATTGAAAATCAACCGGATTTATTTCCTTTTATGACCAAGGGGATTCTTTTAGCGGCATCTGATTATAAAGTTTTAGAAGGAAATTACATTAAAATTGTTCCTGATGATTTAAAAATCGAAGGGATTCTAGATGGAGGCCATAATACATTAGCGATTGGGTTATACATATTAAAAGAAGCGTTACATCATAATAATGAGGCAATGCCAACTGGATCTAAAAAGTGGGATGACTTTAAACGGATTTGGGTAGCAAAAAGGAATCCAATTACAAAATATCTTGAAGATAGTCAAAAAAATAATATTGATGTACTAGACTTTTTAATTCCTGTTGAGTTGTTAGTACCTAGAAATATTGAGGATTTTGATTGTTTGATGTCGTTTAAAAATAATTTACTTGATATTTGTGAAGCTAGAAATAATAATGCTGAGTTACAACTTTCAGCCAAAGCAAATCAAAAAGGTTATTTTGATGAACTAAAGCGCTTAATGAATGAAGAGGATCCAGCAATTGAAAAACGAATTGAATGGAAAACTAATGATGGTGGGGTAATAAAAGTTCAAGATTTAATCGCTTTAGCTTGGATACCACTTAATTTAATTGATTCAGTATCTTCTGTTGTAGATGGTATTCAAAAACCACCAAGAGTCTCTCCGTGGAATTTATATAGTGGAAAACAAACCTGCATGAAAGCATTTGAAAAATTAATGAGTTCACCTGATGTTACTGATGAGTCCGGCGATGGTTACAAAAGGACTTTGCTTAACGAGGAAGTAAAATCAGCATTAAAGATAACTGTTGAGATTCCCAAGCTGTATGATTACATTTATAAAGAATTCCCGTCATGTTATAATGCAGCAGGTGGAAGATTTAATGCTATAACAGCTGCTAAATCTAAAAACGATAAGGTGAAAAATAAGAAAGAACCATTTAGTGGTAAGAAAATTGAAACGGTTACACCAGATGGATTTATTGCACCTTTAGTATATGGACTTCAAGCATTAATCGTAAAACAGACGGTAAATGGTTATCCTGTTTTTGGCTGGTCTCAGGATCCGATGGATTTTTTGCGTAATAATTTAAGAAAGATTGTTGCTAGTTATTTTGGGGTTTTAGGAATGTGCAATTATGATCCACAGAAAGTTGGTAAAGCGCAGCAGAGCTATACTACTGCATTAATTGCGTTTAAAATGGCAATTGCTGGTATTTCATAAAATAGATAGCCATTCCTTTTAGGAATGTTTTAAATCATTATGGATTATGAGACAATCAAGTTCATTGGCTTTTTAAATGAGTTAGCTGCTGATAGTGAATATGAATTTACTCCTTTTTCTAAGGTGAAGGATGAAGAGGAAGGCGGAATTATTTATGATGATACGATTCGTTCATTACGGCGTTATCCAGTGATTGCTGATTTTCAGATAGCAAGGAATCGTCGTACCATTATTTCTACGTGGAATGATGTGTATCAAGAGCAGGGATTTGTGATTGAGGTGGTACGAGAAGATCCCGATGATTGGTATGTAGAAGTGACGTCCAAGGTGGATCCGGATTTTGATATCATTATAGAAGATGGCCGATGGTATACGGTGTGAGGTTGGTATGTAAGGCTGTGTTATGTGCAAAAGACGCTGGCGTTATCTTTTTCTTTGAGATGATAACGCCGGCGTCTTTTGGCACATTCGAGTAACCTGAGAAACCTAAGAATCCTGAGCAACCTGAGTAACCTGTTTTCCACCACGACAAAAACACGGATAGAAATCCGTGTGGAATTGCCAGGGAGCGGTCACAATGAATACGGCGAAGGCGCATGCCGGATGGGAAGATTGGTGAAATCAGGTGTCCCTGTTTCTCTCTGCCCAAGGGCGCTCCAAACTGGTCGTCAAAGTCGGCCATCTATGGGAATATAACGGGAAGGTCCGTGTTTTTGTCTTGCTTGTTTTTTGTTGATGGTTGTTTGCTGTTGGGGGCTAGCGTAATTCTATCGATGGAACCATTCGACTTGAAATACCGCTAGCAAGTATTTCCTGTAGAAAGTTCCAAGATACAATTACCCTGACAACAAAACCATCAACCGGGAGAGGGAAATGCTGCTCTTCTTGATCACGTTTTGCTTTTTCCTTATTGCCTCTAGAGCTCATTTCAATAGGTTAGTTTCAACAAAATCGTCCTAGGTGGAAGTTTTAAATTTACCCCTCTACTATATACATTGCAGAAGTGGGCAAAAATCACAACATCTTTTTTCAAAATTTTTCAATTTTGTCCCTCCACTTATTAAAATTGCATCAGCTATGGAAAATCATACCTACTGAAATTATGTTTGGGAGGTCGGTTAACGGTTAACAGTTCACGGTTAACTGATATGGAAATTTGGCGACTTGTGATAAAATAAGGATAAGAGGAGGTGGTGGTGTGGAAAGAATAGAACGTATTGAGGATATGTCTTTGGCGGGTCAGCAGGCGGCGTATGATGCGGCGGCGAAGCGGCTTCTCTCAAGTAAGAAGATTTTGGCTTGGATTTTGAAATATTGTGTGGAAGAGTTTCGGGATAGTGAGATTGCGGATATTCGGGACCGATATATTTTTGGCAAGCCGGAAGTGGCATCGGTGCCTATAGAACCGGATAAGACCAATGCGGTTTCGTATATCCAGGGAGAGCGGACGGAGGATAAGTCTTTGACGGAAGGTATGGTGACCTTTGATATTCGTTTCCGTGCCATCACACCGGACAATGACCCGATTGAATTGATTATCAATGTGGAAGCACAGCAAAATATTCATACCACGTATCCTTTGGTGAAGCGGGCACTGTATTATTGTAGTCGATTGGTGTCTTCGCAATATCAGGTGGAGTTTGTGAAATCTCACTATGAGGGAATCAAAAAAGTGTATAGCATCTGGCTTTGTATGGATGCACCTGGGATAGAGAGCAGTATTACCCAGTATCGGATTCAGGAAGATTGTCTCTGGAAGGAGCAAAAAGAGGATAAAGCCAATTATGATTTGATACGGGCGGTGATGGTATATATTAGCCAAAATCAAAAGGATTTTGGAAATCGCTTAATGAGTCTTTTGTATATACTTTTTAAGAAGAGTGCACATGCAGCAGAAAAGAAAAAGGTACTGCGTGAATCCTATGATGTAGATTTGGATGCCGACGAAATGAAGGAGGTAGATGATATGTGCAATTTGAGTACAGGCGTATTCAGTAGAGGTTTGGAAGAAGGCCGTGCAAAAGGTCGTGCTGAAGGTCGTGCTGAAGGTCGTGCTGAAGGTCGTGCAGAGGGCCGTGCAGAGGGCCGTGTAGAGGGCCGTGCAGAAGGTGAAGTAATCGGTGTCAACAAGGTGATTGTGCGGATGCTTCAAAATAAGATGGATATAGAGGTAATTTCCGAAAATACGGCTTGCCCGGTAGAATATATCAGGAAATTAGCAAAACAAGAAAATATTCCTTGTTGAAAAACAGGAGAGGTAGGCAACATGTGCAACTTGCGTGTAGAAGCTTCTAATAGCAGTTGGGAAGAGAATTGGAAAAGGGGCTTTATTGAGGGCTGGAAAGAAGGATATAAAGAAGGACAGCGGGAAGAAAGAAAACGATTTGTTACTAGTCTATTGCAATATCATGTAGATATAGAAGTGATTGCGAAGGTAGCAGAACGTCCTGTGGAGTATGTACGGCAAATTGCGAAAGAAGTTCATATATCTTGTCAATGAAGTGAATAGAAATAGCCTGTCATTTTGGTTTGATGTATGCCCATCCAATGACAGGCTTTTTGATTGCATATAAAGTGTATGCTTAAATTGAAATTTATTTTTTCATAGGTTCTTATCTCGATATTTTTATATAAAAATGGTACAATAAAGGCGTATTTGGCAGGCAATGCTGTTAAGTTAAGCGAAATATTCGATTATGCCTTTCTTGGTAAAGGCTCTAAGGGGGCTAAAGGTTCTGAAGGTTCTCACGATTCTCAAATGAGATAATAACGCTATAGGCACATTTGGGAATCCTAAGAACCCTAAGAACCCTAAGAACCTTTAGAACCTTAACTTAACATCATTGATTTGGCAGGAGTGTTTTCTTAGAGATACACATACTGCTTTCACTTGTGATGGCGCACTTAGGTACGCACTATTTCAAAGAAAGGAAGTCAAACCATGGAATATCGTATTGAACATGATACTTTAGGGGAAGTCAAGGTACCGGCAGATCATATGTGGGGTGCCCAGACCCAGCGTTCTTTTGAAAATTTCAAAATTGGCGAAAAGATGCCGGTGGAAATCATTCGTGCTTTTGCGGTATTGAAGAAGTGTTGTGCTTTGGCTAACCAGGCAGAGGGCAAGATGGACGCGGAAAAGGCGGAAGCCATTGCTGCTTCTTGCGATGAAATTCTAGCAGGGAAATGGGACGGCGAATTCCCGCTGGTGGTGTACCAGACCGGTTCCGGCACCCAGAGTAACATGAATATGAATGAAGTGGTGGCTCATATTGCCAACAAGAAATTGGAAGAAAAGGGCAGCGACAAGCGGATTCATCCAAACGATGATGTGAATATGTCCCAGTCTTCTAATGATACATTCCCGACCGCCATGCATGTGGCAGCTGTATCTGTGCTTCATCAGTATCTGTATGAACCGCTGGATGCCCTGATTGCTACGTTCCAGAAGAAGAGCGAAGAATACATGCATATTGTGAAAATTGGTCGTACCCATGTACAGGATGCGGTACCGCTCACTTTCGGCCAGGAAGTGTCTGGCTGGACAACCATGCTGGAAAAGAGCAAGTCCATGATTGCTGATGCAGAGAAATATCTTCTAGGCTTGGCTATCGGCGGCACGGCTGTAGGTACCGGGCTCAACGCACCGAAAGATTTTGGTGAAAGAGTATCTGCAGAAATTGCAAAGGAAACAGGACTTCCTTTCGTTTCTGAACCAAATAAGTTTTATGCGTTGACCGGCCGTGATGATTTCGTATTTACCCATGGTGCACTGGAAGCATTGGCTATGGATTGCATGAAAATTGCCGATGATCTGCGTCTTTTGGCTGGTGGCCCGAGAGCAGGGTTGGGAGAACTGACCATTCCAGCCAATGAACCAGGCTCTTCCATCATGCCAGGTAAAGTAAATCCGACCCAGTGCGAAGCACTCACCATGGTGGCTTGCCGCGTTCACGGCAACCAGGCTACGGTAGCTATGGCATCGTCCCAGGGCCGTTTCGAATTGAACGTGTACGCACCGATTTTGGCTCGTTCTTTCATCGAATCGGTGAAACTTTTGGGTCAGGCCATCCATTCCTTCAATATCCATTGTGCTGTTGGCATTACGGTCAATGAAGATCGGATGGAAGAATTGGTAGAAAAATCTCTCATGCTGGTCACTGCTTTGGCACCGCACATTGGCTATGAAAAATCGGCCAAGATTTCTAAGAAGGCCTATGCCGATGGCAGTTCTTTGAAGGAAGCCGCATTGGCTCTTGGCTATGTGACCGAAGAAGAATATGACCAGTGGGTGGTTGCTAAAGATATGTGCAACGTAGACCGATAAGGCAGTGAGAAGTTAGTAGTGAGAAGTTAGAAATGGTGGTGGCGGAGCAAAAAATAATATAGCGCCGCAGGTCATTATATAGGTTAGTATTGTGCTGCTGGCGTTTGTGTCACCGGTAGAGAATACCGCTAGTGATAGGGGTATAAGGGTTATACAGGGTTATGACTTTTATACTCTGGCGCTGGCGGTATTTTTTATGGGGAAAGTGACTAGTGACTGGTGACTCGTGACTAGAAAGGGATTAGTAGCTAGGCCTTAGGGATTAGGAAATAGGAGATAATTTCTTCTGCATCAAAGGTTTTTATGGGGCTAAAGGTTCTGAAGGTTCTGAGGGTTCTTAGGGGTCTTGGTTGGTGACTCTATCCATAAACGTCATTTCGACCGGTTGTATTTGTGCTTGATGGTGCAGAAGTAATGAAACGCAATGTGTAGGAGAGTGGAGAAATCTCAAAGCACTAGCGGAAAGGGCTTTCTGTTTCAAATCGTAATGGTGAAACGTTATCTCGAGCGAAGTGAGAAGAGCAACTCTAGCGAGTTGTCCTGAACTGTGTCATCTAGCCCTTACCGCCGGTGCTGCGAGATTTCTCCACTCTCCTACACATCCAGTTTCATATCGTGTGTTTCATTTCGCACAAATACGACCGGTCGAAATGACGCTAGAGATGATACGGATAGAATTAACTTCATGATATGAGCGTCCATCAGCACATTCGAGGCCCTTGGAACCCTGAGAACCTTTTGCACCTTCAGAACCTTGTATTTCTAATGACGCATACGTTACTCCCCAACCCCCAAACCTTAAACCCCAAACCCCAAAACCCAAAAATCCTATTTTATATTCTTATATAATTGGGTTATAATAAGAGAAATCATGAAAATTTTGAAATTTGATTTGTAAAATTTTCCCATTTCTTCTTTTCTATCAAGTTCGTTTATGATAAAATAGGAGCGTTGACTTTAACGTAAATTATAATTTTAGGTGACTGGTGGACTTGTGACTGGTGACTAGAAAATGTCCCCATCGCAAGTCGCTGGTCATTGGCTACCTCATAGACACTGGAAAAGTGACAGTGTAAGTAAGAGTAATAATTCATGGGAGGCTTTATGGGACATATTTCTGTCATTGGTAGCTGCAATATGGATATCACCGTAGAAGCAGATAGAAGACCTGGCGCAGGCGAGACTGTCATGGGAAACCGTCTGATTGTTTCTCCTGGCGGCAAGGGAGCCAATCAGGCTGTGGCAGCAGCGCGTCTGGGCTATGAAGTGTACATGGTAGGCTGTGTCGGCGACGATGCCTATGGCAAAATGATGTTGGACGCTCTCACCAAGAGCGGAGTCAAGACTGATTATGTGGAAACATTGGACAATGTGACCACCGGTACGGCCCATATCACCTTAGCAGAAGGGGATAACAGTATCATCGTTATCAAAGGGGCCAATGCATTGGTGAGCCGTGCCATCATCGATAAAGATTGGGATATGATTTCCAAATCTTCTCTGGTGATGCTGCAGCATGAAATTCCTATGGATACCATCGGGTATATCATCGATCGCTGCTATGAAGCAGGCGTTCCGGTGATGCTGAATCCAGCGCCCTATATGGACATCCCTCAGGAATGGATTGATAAAGTGACTTACCTGACACCCAATGAACATGAAGCAGCTCTCATGTTTGACGGCATGGATCGGGATGAAATCCTGAAGTCTCAGGCGGGCAAGGTGATCATGACCGCTGGGGGAGATGGGGTCCTTTACGGCGAAAATGATGAAATTGTTCATGTAGATGGATTTACCGTACCGGTTGTGGATACCACCGGCGCAGGAGATACATTCAATGGGGCCTTTGCAGTGGGACGCTGCGAAGGAATGTCTGTGAAAGAAGCCATTCGTTTTGCCAATGCGGCAGCGGCTCTTTCTATTGGAAAAATTGGTGCCCAAGGCGGCATGCCTTGGAGAGATGAAGTGGAGGATATGCTGACATGCAAAAAGTAGGAATTTTAAACAGCAATATCGCGAAAGTTCTCGCTGATTTGGGTCATACCGATAAAATTTGTGTAGGCGATTGCGGCCTTCCTGTACCGACCGGTACGCCGAAAATCGACCTGGCTCTTCGCTTGGGTGAACCGAAGTTCATCGAAGTGGTCAAGGAAATGGCGAAATACATGCAGATTGAAAAAGTCTACATTGCACCGGAAACCGAAACGGTCAATCCACAGCAGTGGAAAGCACTGCATGAAGTATTTCCAGAAGATCAAGTAGAATGGGTAATGCTTGACAGCCATGAACAGCTGAAAGCATGGGAAAAGGATTGCAAAGCGGTCATTCGTACCGGCGAAATCACTCCCTACTCCAATATCATTCTCCAGTCGGGAGTCATCTTCTAAATTATTATGGCGTAGGCGTCTCATAGAATTACTTGTTGTTGGTTGTTAGTTGTTGGTTGTTTTGATCTAACAACCAACAACTAACAACCAACAACAAGCACTGAATTTGAGATGTCTTATAAGTAGCAACATGAAACTTTTACGAGAGGTAGTACATGGATATAAATATGGTAGGGATTTGCAAAGCCTTCGGGACCAATAAAGTTCTGGGCGGCGTCAATCTCCACATTCGTCCTGGCGAAATTCATGCGCTCATGGGCGAAAACGGGGCCGGCAAATCCACATTGATGAATATTTTGACCGGCATTCACAAAGCCGATGCAGGGACCATTCTGGTGGATGGCAAAGAAGTGACCTTCCGCAACAACAAAGATGCAGAAGAACACGGTATTGCCTTCATTCACCAGGAACTGAATATCTGGCCGAACCTGTCGGTACTGGAAAATCTTTTCCTCACCAATCAGCCAAAGACGAAATTTGGTTTCATTGATTTCAAAAAAATGCGTCAGTTGGCAGAAGAAAAATGCCAGGAAATGGGCATTGAATTGCCATTAGATGAAATCGCTGGGGAATGCTCCGTAGGACAGCAGCAGATGACAGAAATCACGAGAAACCTCATGATTGATGCCAAGACGGTCATCATGGATGAACCGACCGCTGCGTTGACAGAAAGAGAAACGGACAGTCTTTTCAAAGTCATGCAGACTTTGAAGAAACGGGGCGTGTCGATCATTTATATTTCCCATCGTATGGAAGAAGTATTCAGCCAGTGTGACACCATCACGGTCATGCGAGATGGGCAGACCATCAGCAGCCGCCCCACGGAAGAAACCAATATGGACCAAATCGTCGGCGACATGGTAGGTCGTGTGATGAGCGAATACTATCCGGCTCGTACCAATGTGCCAGGTGATGAAATGTTCCGCGTAGAAGGCTTCACCCAGCCAGGTGTATTTGATAATATTTCCTTCTCCGTACGGAAAGGGGAAATCCTTGGCGTGGCAGGCCTTATGGGCGCAGGCCGTACAGAAATCATGAGAGCTATCTTCGGCGTGGATCCTCACCAGTCCGGGAAGCTGTACTTGAACGGCAAAGAAATTCACATCAAGAAGCCTCTCGATGCGATTAAACAGGGCTTCGGATTCATTACAGAAAACAGAAAGACTGAAGGACTGATTCTGGATTTCTCCATTGAAAGAAATATTGCGCTCCCCAGCGAAGAAGCCTTGGCAAAGGGCCATGTAATCAATGATCAGAAGGAATTTGAATTTTCTGAAAATCTGTCCCATAAATTGGGCGTGAAAGCCGCCGATATCAACTTGGCTGCCAGCACGCTGTCCGGCGGGAACCAGCAGAAGGTGGTTATCGCCAAATGGGTGGGCATGCATCCGAAACTGCTGATTCTGGACGAACCGACCCGTGGTATCGATATCGGGGCGAAGAAAGATATTTATGACTTGATGAATGAACTGACCGCGAAGGGCGTTTCCATCATCATGGTTTCTTCAGAACTTCCTGAAGTCATTGGCATGAGCGACCGCATCATGGTCATTCATGAAGGACATATGGCCGGCATCATTGAACATAAAGATGCGACCCAGACACGTATTATGACACTTGCAACCGGAGGAGAGTAACAGTATGAATTCCGAAAAAGTTAAAAATTTAGTCAGAGAAATGGGGCCGCTCATCGGTCTGATTGCTCTCTTCATTGTCATTGCTTGCTTGAATGACAGCTTTATTGATCCATCGAACTTAAAGAACCTGGCACGCCAGATTTCTATCAATGCCCTCATCGCATTCGGCATGACCTTCGTCATTCTGACTGGCGGCATCGACCTGTCTGTAGGCAGTATCTTAGCTCTGTCTTCTGCTTTGATGGCTAGCATGATTGCCAAAGGCACCAATCCGGAAATGGCGATCATCGCTTCTGCTTTCATCGGCATCGTCCTGGGAGCTGTGAATGGTGTCATTATTTCCTATGGTAAAGTGGCTCCTTTCATTGCGACTTTGGCTACCATGACTATCTATCGTGGTGCTACTTTGGTTTATACCAATGGTAACCCGATTTCCGGTTTGTCCGATGATCCGCTTTTCACAGGCTTTGGTCAGGGATTCATTATGGACATCCCGGTGCCGGCTATTGTGATGCTCATCGCGTTCTTTATCCTCTATTTCATCCTGAAGAAAACCCCTCTGGGCCGTCAGACCTATGCCGTAGGGGGCAATGAAAAAGTTTCCTATATTTCTGGGATTAAGATTGACAGAATCAAGATTTTTGCGTATGCTTTGACTGGATGCCTTTGTGCGGTAGCAGGTGCTATCCTCACAGCTCGTCTGAACAGTGCGCAGCCGACAGCTGGCATGGGTTATGAATTGGATGCCATCGCTGCTGTCGTTTTGGGCGGAACCTCTCTGGCCGGCGGCAAAGGCCGCATCTCCGGCACACTGATTGGTGCGCTCATCATTGGTACTTTGAATAACGGTCTGAACATTTTGAACGTGTCCAGCTTCTATCAGCAGGTTGTCAAAGGTATTGTTATTTTGCTTGCCGTTCTTATGGATCGCAAGAAAAACTAAGGAGGAAAACAAGTGTTAAAGAAAATTGCATTGGCTGCTCTCATTGGCGCAGCACTCGTCTCTGTTGCTGGTTGTGGTGGTTCTGACAAAAAGGCAGAATCCGGTGCTGCAGGAGATAAGAAAGTCACCATTGGCTTCTCCGTATCCACCCAGAACAACCCATTCTTCGTTACCATGGCAAATAGCGTAAAAGCAGCTGCTGAAAAAGCAGGTGTAAACGTAAAAATTGTTGATGCACAGAATGACCCGGCTAAACAGTCCAACGACGTAGCTGACCTGCTGCAGGGCAACATCAGCGTCCTCATTGTGAACCCGGTAGACTCCGCTGCTATCTCCAACTCCGTTCTGGCTGCTAACAAAGCTAAGATTCCGGTTATCACCATTGACCGTGCTTCTGATAAAGGCGAAGTAGCAGTACATATCGCTTCCAACAACGTAAAAGGCGGCGAAATGGCAGCTGAATACATCGCTTCCAAACTGGGCGAAGGCACTCCAGTAGCAGAACTGGAAGGTATCCCAGGCGCTTCTGCTTCCCGTGAACGTGGACAGGGCTTCCATAACATCGCTGATAAGAAACTGAAAGTTCTGGCTAAACAGAGTGCAAACTTTGACCGCAGCCAGGGCCTCACTGTTGCTGAAAACATTCTCCAGGCTAATCCAGATGTAAAAGCTATTTTCGCTCAGAACGATGAAATGGCTCTCGGCGCAGTCAGCGCAGCAAAAGCAGCTAACAAACAGCTCCTTATTATCGGCTTCGATGGCACCGATGATGGCATCAAAGCCATCCAGGATGGCTCCATGGCAGCTACCATCGCTCAGCAGCCAGACAAGATGGGTGAAATCGGTGTAGAAACCGCACTCAAACTGGCTAAGGGTGAAAACGTAGAAAAGAACATTGCCGTAGATCTGAAACTGGTAGAAAAGAAATAATTCTTTTCAAACTCTGACAACCTGAATATACTTACTAAAAAAGACCGCAGCGTAAGTTGCGGTCTTTTGATTTGGTAGACAGTAGACGGTTCACAGTTAACAGTGAACCGTTAGCAGTAAACCGTAAACCATAAACCATAAACCATAAACCATAAACCATAAACCATAAACCATAAAACGTCAACCGTTAACCATTAACCGTTAACCACTTACTGCCCACGGCCCACTGCCTATGAATTTCTCTTGACGTGATTATCATGCACTTTTATAATAGAACAAGTATGTATGAGTATTAATAACCGACATCCAACTATCATGTCAAGAATCATTGATTAATTAGCGACAGTAATAAAAACTGTCAACTGATAACCGTTAACTGCTAACTTTAAAAGATAAGGAATAACAACAACAAATATGAACAATCAATATGCCAATTATTTTACTAATGTACTTCGTGAGAACCAAATCAAAGTGAATGAACCGATGAAACGCCATACCACCTTTGGAATTGGCGGACCAGCGGATTGTTTTTTGATGCCAGAAACAACAGAAGAACTGTGCCTGGCCACCAAAGTGGCTCATAAAAATCATTTTCCTGTTTTCGTTTTAGGTGGCGGGGCCAACCTTTTGGTGCGAGATAAGGGGATTCGGGGCGTGGTGATTTTCACCGGTCACATGCACCAGATGGAACAGAAAGATAACCTGCTGAAAATTTCTAGCGGCGTATCTACCGCAGCCGCTGCTCGTTCGGCATTGGATGCCGGCCTTTCTGGCATGGAATTTGCCAGTGGGATTCCTGGCTCCATCGGTGGGGCGGCTTATATGAATGCTGGCGCTTATGGTGGGGAAATGGCAAAAATTATCGTGTCTGCTACCACCTGCGATGAAAAAGGGGACCTCATTGTTCACGATATCAAAGATTTGGGTTATGGATACCGCAAGAGCCCCTTCATGGACAGCGGAGAAATCATTGTCAATGTGACATTGAAACTGAAAGAAGGAAACCAGAAGGATATCAAAGCCTTGATGGATGATTTGAACCAGCGGCGCAAGGATAAACAGCCGTTGGATAAACGAAGCGCCGGCAGTACCTTCAAACGGCCCACCGGTCACTTCGTGGGACAGATGCTGGAAGAATTGGGTCTCAAAGGCTTCTCCGTCGGCGATGCTCAGGTGAGTGAAAAACACGCCGGCTTCCTCATCAATAACGGCCGCGCCACTTGCGAAGACATGTTGGCCCTGATTCATGAGGTACAGAAACAAGTCAAAAATGCCTATGGCGTGGACCTGCATCCAGAAGTGCAGATTGTAGGGGAAGAATAGTAGCAGAAAAGGCGCCTTTATTCATATCGCTTTTTTGAAATGGTATGATAAGGTTATTATTCTGCTGCATAATTGTATAGTAACAAATCGAATATTTTGCTAGAAAAAGGTTACAAGGGTTATAAAGGGTTATGGGAATACCGAAAATCTCATAAGCTGTTATAACCCTTTTAAGCTGCATGGCAGGTATTTGTGCTATATGAAAAAGCAAAGCGTGGCAGCACAGGAACCATATATTATGTTTGCGGCGCTTCCAAATTTTGTGCGCCGCTACCACCATTACGCACTTCGCACTACGCATTACGCACCAATCATGCTATAATCAAGTAAAATAACAAGAGGAAAGATGGTGACATACTATGGACGTGGTAGCTTTTTATGGACCACCGGGAACGGGGAAAAGTGACCGGGCCTTGGTGATTGCTTATGAAAATGATTGCTCCTGCATCATTGATGACGGGATTTTGATTTATCACAGCCGCATTGTAGCCGGAAAATCGGCCAAGCGAGAAGCCAGTCGGCTGAAAGCGGTGCGTCGTGCCATTTTCTGGGACGAAGACCAACGGGTGGAAGTGCGGGATGCATTGCGGAAAATCAACCCCAAGCGGGTTCTTATCCTGGGGACCTCGGACCGGATGGTCATAACCATTACAAAAGCACTGGAACTGCCCAAGCCGGTGAAATATATCCGTATCGAAGACGTAGCACGGCCAGAAGAAATGATGAAAGCCAGTGAAGCCCGTCATAAAGAAGGGAAACACGTCATTCCAGTTCCTACCATGGAGCTCAAACCTTATTTCAAAGGCTACCTGGTTGATCCATTGAAATTTTTCCGGACCAGAAAAAAAGAAGCACCGAAACGTTTCAGCGAAGAAAATGAACGGTCCGTCGTGCGCCCTGTTTTCAGTTACTATGGGAAATTGTCTTTTTCAGATCGAGTCATTGCCTCCTTGGTTCGCTATGCCGTGCGGGATATGAAAAAAATCAAAGTCACCCACGTATCCAGCGAAAAGAGCACCAGCCAGATGAATGGCCTCATTCTCGACTTGGCCGTGTCCGTTCGCAGCGGCACCCCCCAGGAAATTAAGAAAACCATTCACACCATGCGAGACAAAGTGCAGAGAGAAATTGAACACACCACCGGTATGTCTTTGGAAACCATTCGGGTAGATGTAACAACCGGCGTGGTACGATAATCACTTGGTGACTGGTGACTGGTGACTGGTGACTGGGGATTAGTGGCTAGGCCCTAGGGATTAGGAAATATGACTCTGTCCGTAGATGTACTAGCGACTTGGCTCCCCTGTCGGGGGAG
>DBLC01000075.1:29252-32418 GCA_002297935.1 Dialister sp. UBA734 | reverse complement strand
AGAAACTTCGTCACGAAAGGAATCATTATATATTTCACTTAACTTAATATCATTGCCCCGACAGGGGGAGACAGCGGTGTAAACTTATTTAGGCGCGAAAAATTGGGAGGCGCCGCCTTTTTATTGCAAAAAATAAATAGTAATGGCATAATGAATAAGGCGAGGTAGCTGTATACAGAAAAGGCTTTTTCCCTCTTGTGCACGTTTTGAGGGGGTGGCAAATATGAAGATTTATGAAGCATTATCATTGATGATTTCATTTGGTCTTTTGGTAGCCACAATCATGTCTAAGTAATTAGCACATGAAAAAAGCCACCTAGGACGGTAGGAGGCTTTCTTCATCTTTTCAATATTTTGAGGGAGCCTGTCCTTTTGGCCGAGGACTGTTATAGGGCTATCTCGTTATTTTTATTATATCATAACCATGCAACTGATGATAGTGGATATAATGAGGTTTGGATGATCTATGAGAAATAAAGGGGAGCCCTTCAGGCAGGTTATTATTCTGCAGATTTCGTTTCCTTAACATAGAAGAGAAAAGGTTATAAAGAGTTATGAAACTTCCGGTATTTCCATAACCCTTTATAACCTTTTTAACCTTTTGATAATGAACTTGGCTGAATGAGCCTCTATGGAAATATAGAGTATACCCCTTTTTTTACTTTCTTGCCTTTGCCTTATCCATAAACGGCTCAGCCAATACGACAAATCTCGTATGTTCTGCTTCTCCGATTTCTCCCGCTTCATCATGGGCGGTGATGTGGAAGGAAATTTTCTTTCCTTTTACGTCGGTGACCGTAGCGGTGGCGGTGATTCGTTTTCCTGGGAGGGTGGGAGCTTTGTGAGTGAGGCCGATGAATCCGCCCACGGTGGTTTCGTCTCCTGTGAGTCCGTCTTTCAAAGCATCGCAAGCGGCTTCTTCCATGAGCGCCGACAGCACAGGGGTGGCCAGGACAGGCAGGGATCCGCTTTTGACCACTTTGGCTGTTTCTTCTTCTTTTACAATGCGAGTGGCGGTGCCGGTCATTCCGATGGTAAGAGTCATAGTATTTCTCCTTTGGGGTAATGTGTCATTTGAGATGACAACAAATGAGTAAAGGGTTATAGTAGTAAGATTTCTCTTGAGACAACTGGTAAGAGAGGGGTAGAGTAAAGGGTATGATAGCAAGATTTGTTTTGATGTCCATGATAAGAAATGAATGGTGACTAGGTTATAAAGGGTTATTTGAATCAGAGTTATAACCCTTATAACCTTGCTAGAAAATCAGCGTTTCCCTATGTGAGATAGCGGACTTGGCAAATGGCATAACCTTTACTCATTTATTGTATCACGAATCCCTATTTCTATCACTTTCAGAAGGATTTTTACATATATGTTATAATATAGAAATATTATATGGGGACGTTGGTAAGGAAATCGGTGATGCGTGACAAGTGGTGCAGAGTATTTCCAGTCACCAGTCACTAGTCTACTAGTCACCGGTCCATTCTTACTAACAGGGAAAATCTTTTGAGGTGCATGTTGGAAGAGAAAAAGACAGAGAAATCGGAGCCCCTGCAGGGGGAGAAACAGTTACGAACCAAGATCGCCCTTTCTCTGGGGCTCGGTCTTCTGTGTGTGGTTTTGCTTGGCGCTGGGGTGTATTTCTACAGCTTCGACCACGGGAATCTCCATGGCAAGGCACACATCCAAATCGCCCAAGCGGCCACGGGCCATGACATTGCCGACCAATTGGAAAAGAAAGGGGTCATTCGCAGTGCGGCCCTGTTCAATGTCTATGCCCGTTTGACGGGAGAAGGAAATAAACTGCAGAGCGGAAATTATACGCTAGACCAGGGCATCACGGTGAAGCAAGCCCTGTCGGAGCTGAAACATGGAAAAACCGATGCGGTCATGGTGACTGTGCCGGAAGGGTACACGGTCCACCAAATCGCAGGGCTGTTGCAGCAGGCAGGACTTCCTGGCGGAGAGGATTTTGAAGACGTGGCGTCTACCTATGGGCCTTTGAAATACCAGTATGGTCCCATCGCCTCTCCTGTCAAAGGGGAGGGATTCCTTTTCGCTGATACTTACAGCATTCCGGTGGAATATTCGGCCAAGCAGATTTGTGACCTCATGTATAAGCACACCGATGAAATGCTGACCCCAAGCATTCGGAAACGGGCGGAAGCGAAACACATGACCCTTCACAGCTTGGTGACTTTGGCGTCCATGGTGGAACGAGAAGCCCGGTTCAAAGAAGACCAGGTGCCCATTGCGTCGGTGATGCTGAAGCGGCTCCAAGTGGGGATGCCCCTGCAAATTGATGCCACCATCCAGTATGCCCTAGGAGAGCAGAAAGAAGAACTGACCATCCAGGATACGAAACTGGATTCGCCGTACAACACCTACACCCACACCGGGCTGCCGCCGGGACCGATTGGAAGCCCTGGCATTGACGCCATCGAAGCGGTGCTGTCGGCCCAGCCGGGAGAATACCTCTACTACGTGGCCCAAGCCGATGGGCACCACGTATTTACCAAAACCTACGAAGAACATCAGACAGAGACGGAGAATATTTATGGTTCAAGTTCCTGATAGTGTACAAAAGTTATTGAAAGAACTGGAAATAGAAGCTACTCGCGACCAGGTGCCCATCATCCGCGGTCCCGAAAGAGAACTGCTTCTCCAAGCGGCGGAAAAAGCTCACCCGAAACGAATCCTCGAAGTGGGGACCGCCATTGGCTACTCCACCCTTCTTCTGGCGTCCCATTTTCCAGAAGCCACCATCGATACCCTAGAAATCGATCCAGTGCGCCATGAAAGAGCCGTAGCGGTGATGAAACAAGCCGGCTATGAGAAACGAGTGCACTGCCACCTAGGCGACGCCGCAGAGTTATTGCCACATATGGAAGGCCCCTACGACTTCCTCTATCTGGACGGCCCGAAAGGACAATACCTTCGGCAGCTGCAAGTGATAGAACCGAAACTCACAAACACTGCCGTCATTGCCGCCGACAACGTCCTCTTCCGCGGCCTTGTACAAAGCAAAGACCCGGTGCCCCATCGCTATCGGACATTGGTCATGCGGCTGAGAGAATACATTTCTTATGTGAGCGAGAAATACCATACACATATTTATGTGGAGGGAGATGGACTCTCTGTGAGTGCGAAGTGCGTAATGCG
>DBLC01000075.1:22489-29236 GCA_002297935.1 Dialister sp. UBA734 | reverse complement strand
TGGTGGAAGGGGCGCACAATTCATATAGCGCCCCAATGCCCCTTTTTATAAAATTGCTCATGTTTCACGTGAAGCATGACTCTATCCGTTTTTAACTTTCGGCGAGCTATATAAAAAGGAATCATAGAATTTCATAGCAATGGGTATAAGAGTAATGCGAAGGCTCGCCGCCTTCATTACGCACTACGCACTTCGCATTACGCATTAAAAAATCGGAATTATATGAAAGTATTAGATGAAAGGTCATAAATATATGAATAAAATCGAGCTTCTCGCTCCGGCGGGGACCATGGAAAAGATGAAAATGGCATTGCTCTACGGAGCCGATGCGGTGTATCTGGCGGGAAAGGTCTTTGGCCTTCGCGCCTACGGCGGCAATTTCACCCAGGAAGAAATGAAAGAAGCGGTGGACTACGCCCATAGCATGGGGAAGAAAGTGTATGTCACCGTCAATATCATTCCTCGCAACGAAGACTTGGAAGGACTGGATGACTATTTGAAATATTTGGAAGCCATCCACGTAGATGCCGCTTTGATTTCTGACCTGGGGGTATTCTCCCTGGCGCGAGAAGTGGCACCGAATCTTCCGATTCACGTATCCACCCAGGCCAGCTCGGCCAACTGGCGGACCGTGAAAGTGTGGAAAGACATGGGCGCATCCCGTGTGGTTCTGGCTCGGGAAGTGTCGGTGAAAGAAATGGCAGACATCCGGAAGAAAGTGGATATCGAACTGGAAGTCTTCGGTCACGGAGCGATGTGTATTTCCTGGTCCGGTCGTTGCCTGCTCTCCAATTTCTTCACCCACGGCAAACGGCAGTCCAACCGGGGCGAATGCATCCAGGCCTGCCGATTCAAATATTCCGTCATGGAAGAATCCCGGCCGGGGCAGTATTGGCCCTTGGAAGAAGACGAACACGGCACCTATATTTTCAACAGCAAAGACCTGTGCATGATCGACCACATCCCAGAACTCATCGAAGGCGGCGCATCGTCCCTCAAAATCGAAGGCCGCATGAAGAGCGTATACTACGTGGCTGCTGTGGTGGCGGCCTACCGCAAAGCCATCGACACCTACTACGCAGAACGGGGGGCCTACAAAGTCCGTCCGGAATGGCGGGAAGAATTGGAAAAAGTCTCCCACCGTCCCTACACCACTGCTTTTGCCTTCCAGAATGCCGACCACACCGCCCAGGAATATGTGAAATCCCAGCCAGAACAACCCTATGATTTCGTAGGCCTCATTCTTGGCTATGATGGAAATACAAGCACCGCGAAAGTGCAGCAGCGGAACCATTTCAAAGTGGGCGAAACCTTGGAATACCTGACCCCGAAAGGCGACGTGGGCCTGTTCACCGTGGGCGAGCTCACCAACAAAGACGGCGAAATCGTGGACAAAGCACCTCACCCGCTGGAAGAACTGACCATGAAAACAGATAAACCATTCCCGGCCTATACCATTTTGAGGAGACGAGCAAAACATGGATGATACAAGAGTGTATATAGAAATCCCACCGGAAGAAGTGAATTACATCAATCGCATCATAGAAGGATACGAATACCTGGGCATCCTGACCACCCTGGACCCCAAACGGGCCACCTGTCAGATCAACTCCACCGCCGATACAAGAAATATAGTCATCGACGTGCTGACCCATTTGGACGACGTGAAAGTCACCATCCTGCCGAACCGAGAAGAAGCGGTGAAGGGGATTGAGAAATAGCCAACAAAAAAGTGCTGCCCTGAGGCGGCACTTTTTCTTTTGGGTGACTGGGGATTGGTAGCTAGGCCCTAGGGGTTAGGAGTGGCGGAAGGGGTGCACAAAATTTGGAAGCGCCCCACCCCCTTTTTATATAAAGAATAGTATTTTATATGAAGCTAACAGACAAGCGATAGCATACCAAGTGAATTAAGCTCATTTCATCTATAGCGTCATTCCGACCGAAGTGGAGGAATCTTTGTTGTATTCATAAACGGACAGTGAAAATCAAACGGTATGAAATGGACCAAAGCGTCTGGGGCGTTCTCAAATGAGGCTAACAGACAGGCGGTAACATGGCATGTATCTGAAGCGATATTTATCATTAGCGATTTATCTCCCCCGTCGGGGGAGAACACAAGAGGGGGCAGCTCTAGCGGGTTACTTCACTATGAACATATCACGCGTACTCGGTGACATCCACCGTAGCGGTAAAAATAGTTAGGATACCTGTTTAGCGCTAGGAGCGGACAGCACCGAGTATGATAAGAGAAACATAGTATTTCATGCCGCTAGAGCTGCCCCCTCTTGTGTTCTCCCCCAAAGGGGGAGATAAATCGATGACTTCGTTTCAGTCACAATGATTCGAGGCTAACGGACAGGTGGTGTGTGACCAAGTGCATAAGTACTGTTCAGCATTAGCGTCATTTCGACCGGTCGTATTTGTGCGAAATGATGCAATAGATATGAAACTGGATGTGTAGGAGAGTGGAGAAATCTCAAAGCAGTAGCGGTAAAGGCACTAGCTGAACTTATCCCATTACGGATTTATTCAGCTGGATGGAATTTGGCTAGAAGTTTGGGATTTCTCCACTTTTGTCTAACATAGTACCGGACTACTCTTTGGAATCATTTCGCACAAATCCCATCGGTCGAAATGACGTATAAGGGCAGAGGCACATTCGAGGAACCTGAGCAACCTAAGTAACCTGAGAAACTTGAGAAACCTGTAACAAACACAAAAAATCCCACAGCAAAAACAGGGGAAGCCTAGCACTAAGTACGCTCGAATACCGTGTCAGTTCTCTTTGTTTCTGCTGCGGGATTTTGATTCGCATGTATCAGAGTCAAATTCCTTTCGGAACTTGCCAGTCACCTATTTAGTTTACATCAGTGAAGTCAGGAAACTTCACCCGGTTGAGCGGCTGTGTCCAGCCGGAGCTCTTATGGATTCGTCATCCGTAGGCATCTTACCGGTCGTATCCCCACAGCGTTTTTTGATCGGCGCCGTGCGCTATGGTCTTCTGACCCTTGCCTTGACATCATCATACACGATAAACGCCAAGAAATCAAGCGTTTTGGAAAATTTTGTTCTTACAGGTTCTGTAAGAGAGAAAATCGAGTTTACAGAGTCTGTAAGCCCGAGAAGGGTATACTTATTAGTTTAGTGATTCGAGTCCGCTGCAGTCATGTTTCACGGAAAATGATATGTGCAAGGGTTATTATTTTGCTCTATAGGCTATTTCTAACATCGAACCTTACTGGTGAGCGACAAGGTTAAAAAGGTTATAGAGGGTTATGTACATAGGGTATTCCCATAACCTTTTATAACCCTTATAACCTTGTCACTTGCGGTAACAGAAAATATTTCACAAAACAACCAGCAGAACAATAACCCTTGCACGTATCGTTTTCTGCGAAACATGACCCTGGCGGATTCCAACTCCCCCAGTCCGCCCTTTATATAATGTAAATAAAAATTAAAAAATCCTTGCTATTCACTTGCGCTTTGAAGTACAATAACAAGGAGTATAAAAGAAGTACATATTACGAAGAATGGGATTTAAGATGCATACCATGTATTGTCATAGCTGGTGAGGATCATGGAAGGGAGAACGGGGAATTATGTTGCAAAAGTTTATAAAAATTTCGGGGGGGTAAACCCATGAACGAGAAGCAGAGTGGCTTTGGGAAAGTGCTCTGTTTTTTTCTGTGTTTCTTTGCCTTTTTCACGTTACTGACCGCCCAGGCGGCCGGGGACAGCCGATTGATTCGGGTGGGATGGTATGAGGACTCTTATCATCTGACTGGCACCAACGGAGAGCGGAGCGGCTATGGCTATGAATTTGAGCAGGCCGTGTCGTCCTATACGGGCTGGAATTACAGCTATGTGAAAGCCGGCTGGGATGATTTGCTCCATATGGTGGCCAAGGGCGATATCGATCTCATGGGGGCGGTTTCTTACACCCCGGAGCGGGCCCAGCAGATGCTCTTTTCCGATTTGCCGATGGGGACGGAGAAATATTTGCTCTATGCCAACGTGGAAGGCAGTAATATTTCTTCGGAAAATCTGGAGAGTCTCAATGGCAAGCGGATTTGTCTCCTTCGCGGGAGCGTCCAGGCCACCCAGTTCATAGAATGGGAAGAGAAGCACCAGATTCATACAGAGCACGTGTATGTGGACAGTTTTCCAGAAGGAAAACAACTGGCGGAGGCCCACCAGATCGATGGGGTGATTTCTACTGAAACGCCGCTGTGGACCACCTATGGGATGCATGCCGTAGCAACCACCGGAGGCGGCGGGATTTATTTCGCTATCAATCCCCACCGGCCGGAGTTGAAGGCAGAGCTGGATAAAGCCATGCGGCAGATGGAGCAGGACAAGCCGTTTTATACGGACGAATTGTACCAGCGGTTTTTGTCCGCCGTGAGTTCCACGGTGATGAACCGAGAAGAAAAAGCGTGGCTGTCATCTCATGGTGCCATTCGTATAGGTTGGCTGAAACAGGATGTGGGGGTCAGTCTGGTCAATCCTGCTACGGGGAAGCCTGTGGGCATCCTTAACGACTACGTGAAATTTGCGTCCGATACGCTGGGACCGGGAGCCCTTTCCTTTGAATTGGTGGGATTTGATACCATCGAAGAGGAAATGATGGCTTTGAAACAGGGGGATATCGATGTGATTTTCCATTTCACCCAGAATCCCTACGTGGCAGAGCAGAACCGTTTCATCCTGTCCAATACGGCCTGGTCGACCAATTTGTGTGCCATCACGACCAATGGAGATTTTTCGGAAAATACGATTCATAAAGTGGCGGTACAAAAAGGAGATCTGCTTCTGCAGTGGTACTTGGCGTACAACTATCCTCGGTGGGACATAGTGCTCTACGATTCCCTGGAAGACATGGAAAAAGCGATCAAAACAGGAGAAGTGGACTGTTTCTTCCGTGATTCGGGGCAAATGAATAAGTACATCAAAGACACCTCGATGAATACTATATTTCTATCGAAGCCAGGAAATATTTCCTTCGCTACCGATAGAGAAAATACCATGCTCATGTCGATTCTGAATAAGACCATGCGCAATATGCCGTATTCTCTGTTGACCGGGGCGCTTTCTATGTATGAAAATGCGGCAGAAAAAGTCACTGTGGAAGATTTCATCAAAGATAATCTGCTTTCTGTGGCAACAATTTCCTTTGCCGTATTTGCAGTGATTGTCTTCCTGATTCTCCGCTTGCTCCGAAAATCTCAGAAAGCGGAAGCCAAGGCTAAATTAGCTGCCTGCAACGCCAAGCAGTCGGCAGTGAAAGTACAGAAACTGAATGACCAGCTGCAGAAGAGCCAGAAAGATTTGGAAGCCGCTCTGCAGCAGGCCGAACAGGCCAACAAGGCGAAGTCTTCCTTCCTGTTCAATATGTCCCACGATATCCGAACCCCTATGAATGCCATCTTGGGCTATACGAAATTGATGAAACAGGAACTGACCAGCCCGAAACTGTTGGATTATCAGGAAAAGATGGAACAGGCGGGCAATCTCCTCCTGTCCATCATCAATAACGTACTGGACATGGCCCGCATCGAAAGCGGGAAAATGGAATTGGATGAAAACTATGCCGAAGCCAATGACGTGCTGGAGGAAGTGTACGACGTATTTCATGTGGAAGCCGAAAAGAGAGGCGTTGCGTTCACCAAAGAGGTTCATATCTCCCATCCTCACGTGCTGTGCGATCGGACCAAAGTGCAGGAAGTGTTGACCAACTTGATCAGTAACGCCATCAAGTACACCCACAAAGGGGGCCGTATCCATTTGTCCCTTCGGGAACTTCCTCCGGAAAAGGAAGGCACCGTGCGGATAGAAACATGTATCAAAGATACGGGCATTGGCATGAGCAAAGAATACCTGCCCCACCTCTTTGATGCCTTCACCAGAGAACGAAACACCACGAAAGCCAAGGTGGGCGGCACCGGTCTGGGCATGGCTATCGTGAAGAAATTGGTGGACCTCATGGGCGGCACCATCACCGTAGAAAGTGAACTGGGCAAAGGCAGCACCTTCACGGTGGTCCTGACCCATTCGATAGCCGACGAAGCGTACTACAAGAAGGCTGCAGAAATAGCCGATACGGAAGAAAGCTCCGTGAAAATCCAGGGGAAACATATCCTCTTGGCCGAAGACAATGACCTCAATGCAGAAATTGCTGTGGCCCTGCTGGAAATGATGGACCTCACCGTTTATCGCGTGTCCGATGGCATCCAGTGCGTGAAGCACATGGAAGAAATGCCCGCCGGCACCTACGATATGATTCTCATGGATATCCAGATGCCCTACATGGACGGCTACCAGGCTACCGAAACCATTCGCCACTTCACCGACCCGAAGAAAGCCAATATCCCCATCATAGCCATGACCGCCAACGCCTTCGAAGAAGACCGCAAACGGGCCCTGGCCAAAGGCATGAATGGCCACATCGCCAAACCGATCGACGTGAAACAGATGGAATCGGTCATGTCGGAAGTGCTCAAGTAGGTGACTGGTGACTGGTAGCTGGGGATTAGTAGCTAGGCCCTAGGGATGAGGGACTATAGCGGTAGAAGTGCTAGCGGAAACCCTCTTCCTCTGGAAGGGGGGCAGGGGGGATAGCTCGCACTAGCGATACGACATACCAATGATAGGTCCGTAGGACCTCTCCCCCATCGGGCAATGATGTTAAGTTAAGCGAAATATGTAATGATTCCTCTCGTGACGAAGTTTCTCAGGTTGCTCAGG
>DBLC01000075.1:10190-22380 GCA_002297935.1 Dialister sp. UBA734 | reverse complement strand
GCCTCAAATTCTTAACTTAACATCATTGCCCCGATGGGGGCGAGGCCCGATGGGCCTATCATTGGTATGGAAGACCGTTTTACTCTAGCGGTATAATCTGTAGCGTCATTTCGACCGGTCGTATTTGTGCGAATGGATGGTAGAGGTATCATTGCTATTTACCCCCTTCCTCAGGAAGGGGGGCAGGGGGGATAGCTCGCACTAGCGATGTGACATACTGTATGAGAAATAGGGGTTAGGCGTCCAGCCATAGCGATATGACATGCCAATGATAGGTCCGTAGGACCTCGCTCACCGACATTGCCAAGATATAAAAGAAACGGTATAAAAAATAGGCGTCATTTCGACCGATGGGATTTGTGCAGAATGACTCTGCAGAGTAGTCCGGTACTATGTTGAACAGAAGTGGAGAAATCTAAAACCTCTAGCGGAATTCCATCCAGCTGAATAAATCCGTAACGGGATGGGTTCAGCTAGTGCTTTTACCGCTACTGCTTTGGGATTTCTCCACTTTTGTCTAACATAGTACCGGACTGCTCTATGGAATCATCAAGCACAAATCCCATCGGTCGAAATGACGCTAGGCTTTTATACCTTTCTATTACATGGTGGTATTTTCCGGAAGAGATAATGCTAGCCGCTAGAGAAGACGCCGAAACCGATAGAGGGAAAACGATTTTCATGTCCCTAGAGCGAGCTATCCCCTGGACTTTTCGCTTCGCTCAAGTCCTATCCCCTTCCAGCGGAAGGGGATCAAAGGGAAATGATACCGTTAGCGTCTCTAGGCACATTCGAGAAACCTGAGAAACCTGAGTGACCTGAGTAACCTGTTAGCACTTATGATTCATCGCAATTGCCTCCACCGTAGCCCCACAAAAAAATAAACACTATCCTTTTTCTCTACAAAGTGCTATACTCTACAATCAAAGACATAACTATTGTCTTGACAATACAAGAGCAGGAAGAGGAGGCATGAGGAGTATTTCTTTTATGCCCCTCTATTTTATTAGGTGACTGGTAGACTCGTGACTGATGACTGGGATTTTTCCTAGTCACTAGTCACGAGTTACTAGTGACCCTCATTGGGAGGAATTACGATGTCTGCTAATGGACTCATTACAGATTTATACCAGCTGACTATGGCCAATGCGCTTTTCAAGAAGGGCATGCATGAGAGAAAGGTTGTGTTTGATCGCTTCTATCGGAAGAATCCATTCAACGGTGGTTACACCGTGGTAGCCGGGGTGGCTCATTTGGTGGATTTTGTGGAAAATTTCCGGTTCAGCAAGGAAGATATCGACTATCTCCGGGGACTTGGGATTTTTTATCCGGAGTTTTTGGATTATCTTTCTGATTTCCATTTCACCGGCGATATTTATGCCATGCCGGAAGGCACCGTGGCATTTCCTGGAGAATTGCTGCTTCGTTTCCATGGCACCACCACGGAGGCCATGCTGATTGAAACGGGACTTTCCATGATTATGAACCATGAAAGCCTCATTGCTACCAAAGCACGCCGTGTGCGCACGGTGGCACCGAAGGATGCACTGATGGAATTCGGTCTGCGCCGGGCCCAGGGACATTCCGCTGGTCTTTGGGGTGCTCGGGCCGCTATGATTGGCGGCTTCAATGGTACTTCCAATGTGGAAGCCGGAAAATTGTTCGGCATTCCGGTTTTAGGTACCATGGCGCACAGCTGGATTATGAGTTTTGACACCGAATTGGAAGCCTTTGAAGAATATGTGAAGCAGTATCATAACAATTTGATTCTCCTGGCCGATACGTACAATGTGCTGGAAATGGGCGTGCCCGATGCGATTCAGATTTTCAGCGAATTGAAAGCCAAGGGACAGCTGCCAAAGGTATACGGCATCCGTATCGACAGCGGTGATTTGGGTTATTTGTCCAAAGAAGCGAAGAGAATGTTCACCGAAGCGGGCTTCCCGGACGCCATTATTTCCGGATCCAATGATTTGGATGAATACTTGATTCAGTCTTTAAAGGAACAGGGTTGCACCGTTACCAGCTGGGGGGTAGGAACAAAGATTATCACCGCCGATGGGACCTCTGCGCTGGGCGGCGTGTTCAAAATGTGTGCCCGCGAAAAGAATGGCACCTTTGAGCCGGTGATGAAGATTTCCAATGATGTGGCAAAAATGACCAATCCGGGCATCAAGGAAGTGCGCCGTTTCTATAAAAAGAGCAATGGCAAGATGATCACCGATTTGGTGTGCCTGTCCAGCGAAGCAATGCCCGATGGGGGCGATTACACCTTGGTCACCGAATCGGCTAAATGGCGTAAGAAGGAATTGAAAGCAGGCACCTATGTGTGCGAAGAAATGCTGAAACCGGTCATGAAAGATGGCAAAGGGTTGCCTCTTCCGACCCTTTCAGAAACCATTGCCTATGCGAACCAGCAGATGGAAACCCTCTGGCCGGAATATACCCGACTCCTGAATCCAAACATCATGGAAGTGAACCTGTCGGATCAGCTGCAGACATTGAAGAGCGAAATTATCGAAGAAGACCTTAAAAAATAGGGTATGACTCTGCTGATTTCATTGCTGTCATTTGTCAGGTAAATAGCTTGTCAAAAGGTTATTATTCTGCCGATTTCATTTGCGATCATTAGTCATGCAAATGGCTTGGTAATGGGGTATCATTCTGCAGATGTCCGTTGATTAAAAATATCCAAATAACGCTAGCATCGAGGTTATAAAAGGTTATGTATTTAACCCTATATAACCTTGGTGCTAGCGTTTTCTGCTTTTTGGAGTTATTGAAATCTGTAGAATAATAACCTTGAGGCTAGAAGAATTACATGCTTAGTGGCTATAAAGAAATCAGCAGAATAAATAACCTAAAAATGGTATAATAAGACTAATGATATCATAAGGCGTAAATCAAAAGGAATGGTGATATATATGAAACTCAAAAAGTGGCTGGCGGTTTCGGCTTTGACCGCGTCTTGCTTGATGGGGACTATGGTGGCCCAGGCGGATCTGTTGACTTTGGCCGATGGCAAAGCGTTGGATATGGGAAGCCAGGTCAGTGTATATGATGGAGAACGTTCCTTCTTCGGAAGTCAGATTCACGATTGGCTGGTGGAAGGGAAACCGGAGCAGTCCATCGAGAAGGTCTTAGTGGAAGAGAAAGTATTTCCTGAAGATTCCACCCAGGCCAAAGATTTCTCCACGGTAGCAGCAGGCATTCTGAAACAGGCCAAGGTGTACCAGGTGCGGGCTGCTGCCAATGATACGTACTACCAGGGCATGGTGCTGTCTCTTACCGTATCGGACAGCGATATGGCGAAATTGAAATCGTACCAGAAAGCGGCGGAAGGAAATAAAGAAACTGCCGCTACGGAGGAAAATCCATTGGTGGCGTCCCTCTTGGCAGCTTGCCATGGCAAAGTAGAAATTGCCAGCCATTCCGATTGGACAGAAAAAACATCCAAAGCAGGCGTGACTTACCGCATGGCAGATGCGAAGCTGGTGCTCAATAAAAATGGTTTTTTGCTTCCTTTGTATGTGAAGGGGATCCTCATGAAGGAAGAGGGACAGACCACCTACACGCTGTTTACAGCAGACCAAGTGTCGGGGCAGTATTTGTCTACTTTCTTTGATACAGCTTTGCAAGGTGTAAAAAAATGAAAATGAAATATGGCATGTCCATGGCCGCTGTGTTGCTTTTGGGAACCGTGTCTCCTGCCCTGGCGACCTCTTTGCCTCTTCCGGCGGGAAGCGGGACAGACATCCAGACAGAATCTCTCTATGATGTGGCCGCTTGGCTTCCTTCTGGGGAATCAAAACCGTTTCTTCCCCAGAGACAGTGGACGAAACATGTATCCTACCAGCCCCTGTCTTTGCCCATGGTACCACCGAATCACCAGTATGCAGGGGTGCTGACGATCCATCAAAAAAAAGCCGACATACCGGCCTTGGCAGTGGGAGTAGAAATGAAAGGCAAGGAAGCGGACGCTGACTTCGGAGGCATGTTTCTCCCCGGTGGGTATACCCAGGAAGCGGGAAAGAAAATGCTCTCCTTCAACATGGCGCTCATGAATTCGGAAAATATCTTGAATGAAATATTTCTGAAAACCTCTTCCAGCGCCCGCACGATAACCGGACAGCTCCTTCCTTATGATTTGCTTGCCGTGGACATGAAACAGGTGGAACAGCTTCATAAAGTAAAATCCATGAAAGACACCTACGCCTTCTCCGTCCGCTCCCTGGTCATGGTGGACGGTTGGATGCTCCCCCTCTACATCCGCGGCGTGGCCGCCAAACGGGACGATGCCTACCGGTTCCTGATGATGACCGGACTGGATAATAGTCGGGAAGAAATTGATAGGACCGCTTTGGAAATTATGCGGTGACTTCGCTGGGATAGAAGGTTATTACTCTACTGATATCGCTTGATTCAGTTGGTGGATAAACGATTTGGAAAACGGTTATTATCCTGCTAACTTCCATTATTATACATAGTAAAAATACCGTTAGCATCTGGGTTATAAAAGGTTATTTTCATCCATAGTCATAACCTTTTTAACCCAGCCGCTAACGGTATTTTTATTTTGTTGAACAATCGCAGTCTGTAGAATAATAACCTTTTGCTAAGCCTCTTACATACCAACTGAATCAATCCATATCAGCTCCACCGTCATTTCGACCGATCATATTTGTGCTTAATGGTATAGATGGTTTGAAATGAGATGCGCCCCTGAGTGGAGAAATCTCAGCAGCAGAAGCGGTAAGGGCTTAAAGAATCGGTTCACTTTATAATACGCAGAAAAACCGCCTCTCCCTAGCAAAGTCTGGCGGTTTTCTGCTTACATAACTTAGGGGCTTAACCGTTTGTCGGACAGCACCTTTTTCTATCTGTATTGTATGACAAGAAAAGAGAAAAAGCAAGAAATTTCTCTACTACTTGCCATGGTTCAATAAAGCCAAATACTGCTGGAAAAATTAAAAAAAACGTGTAAAAATGAAAATTTCTCCGATATTATAATCGGAAGGAAGAAATATAAGGTCCTTGCAAACGGAACTTTTTCTTTCCAACCTGCTTTTCCTTTATATATCAATTCGCGGAGAAGAAAAAGTGGGGCGGCGGAAAAGGGAACGTGGATATCCGGACAATGTATTTCCGATGTCCCTCACCAGAGTGGCCACATGGTGAGAATGCAATACAATCAAATAGGTACAGTAACCGCTAATTACTGACTGAGCTATGCTGGATTCTCTTGGACGACAAACCGTAGCACGAAGTTTAGCCGAATTCTTCGACATGAACCGTGAAATGTGCTGGTGCCTGATTCCCTGGTCTCTCTTCATAGAAGTCATAAACAAAGGCGGAAACTGTACCTTTTTGTGATGCGTAAGATGATAACATCTCATTCAGGAACCTGAGAAACTTGAGAATCCTGAGCAACCTGAGTAACTTGAATCAGCACAACGAGAGGAAATACTCGTGCACCCGCTTATCATCCCCCACTTCCGGATGGAACGACAACGCAATCTGTTTTCCATAGCGGACGGCCACGATATGGTCATCTACGGTACTTAGGATATCCACGGCAGGAGCGGCCTTAGAAATAAAGGGAGCCCGGATGAAATTCATCTGCATGTCGCCGATTCCTTTGACTGGGGTGGTGGTGATGAAACTCCCCAGTTGGCGGCCGTAGGCGTTGCGGCGGACCGTCACCGGCAGGGTGCCGAAGTAGGTGTGGGGATCATTTTCCAAATGCTGTGCCAAAAGAATCATGCCGGCGCAGGTAGCCAGAACGGGCAGCCCCACTTCGATTTTTTCTTTCAGTGGTGTAAATAGCCCTTCCTCTTGGAGCAATTTCCCCTGCACGGTACTTTCACCGCCAGGAAGAACGAGTCCATCGATGGGGGTCTCCAAATCTTTCAAATTTCGTATTTCTATACAAGACGCGCCCAGGGCCTTCAGCATGTTTTCATGCTCGATAAATGCCCCCTGGAGAGCAAGAATTCCGATTGTTTTCATGGGATACCTTTCTGTTGAAAAGTGCGTAATGGTGGTGGAAGGGGCGCACTATTCATATAGCGTCCCATATAATAAAGGTTATGATTCTGCCAACTTCTTTTGTGACAAATTTCCTGCTATGGCAAGCAACAAGGTTATAAGGGTTATAAAGGGTTATGGTAATACCGGTATTACCATAACCTTTTATAACCTTTTATACCCTCGTCGCTCACGATTTTTATTCTATGTGAGATATAGCAGACAGTAGAATAATAACCTTTTATAACTATCATTTTATGAGAAATGCGGGACTAATACATTTATAAAAGGGGTATTGGGGCGCTATATAAATTTGATGCGCCCCTTCCATCATTACGCACTACTCACTACGCATTACGCATTTCAAAACCAATAGCGGAGTTCCGCTATTTACCGCGTTCTGCCATGAGCAGCTGGATTTCGTCTTCGTTGATGCCCACCATGGCTTCGCCCAGGTCGGTGGAGAGTTCGGCCAGGATTTCCGGGTCTTTGTAGTTGGTGACTGCTTTCACGATGGCAGCGGCCCGTTTGGCTGGATCGCCGGATTTGAAGATACCGCTTCCGACGAAGACCCCTTCGGCACCGAGCTGCATCATCAGAGCCGCATCGGCCGGGGTGGCTACGCCGCCGGCAGCGAAGTTCACTACCGGCAATTTCTGATGGTCATGGACGTACACCACCAGGTCATAAGGAACGCCCAGCTGTTTTGCTGCTTCGAAGAGTTCATCGGTCCGTTTGGAAGCGATGCTGGCAATCTGGGTATTGATTTTTCTCATGTGACGAACAGCCTGGATGATATCGCCGGTGCCTGGTTCGCCTTTGGTACGAATCATAGAGGCCCCTTCAGCGATGCGACGGAGGGCTTCGCCCAGGTCGCGGGCGCCGCAGACGAAGGGCACTTTGAACTGGTGCTTGTCGATGTGGTATACATCATCAGCTGGGGAGAGCACTTCACTTTCATCGATGTAGTCGATTTCGATGGCTTCCAGAATCTGGGCTTCTACGAAATGACCGATACGGCATTTTGCCATAACCGGAATGGAAACGGCTTCCTGAATACCTTTGATCATCTTCGGGTCACTCATGCGGGACACGCCGCCCGCTTTGCGGATATCTGCGGGAATCCGTTCCAACGCCATAACGGCGCAAGCCCCAGCGGCCTCCGCAATCTTTGCCTGTTCCGGTGTGGTAACGTCCATGATGACGCCGCCTTTCAACATCTGTGCCAGCTGTTTGTTCAGCTCATAACGATTTTCATTTGCCATAATGAGGGTCCTTTCTTGTTTTTAAATGAGAATCATATAAAGAAATATATTGTTTTGCTATAAAAGGTTATAATTCTATTGCTATCGAAGGCGAAACAGGGTATAAAAATACCGCTATATGTCAGGTTATAAAAGGTTATTTCATGGTTATGGGATGCCCGTTTATAACCCGATGATAGCGGTTTATTTCGTTGTCAAAGTTCGGAATCAACAAGATAATAACCTTGCTGCTGGCGATTTTTTGCTTTGTACGATGATAGAAGTCAGTAGAATCATAACCCTTTGGATAGCGGATGAAATGCCCAATGGAATTAGGGAAAAACGTTAGTGTCAATATTTCCCATCAATCATCCGTTTTACGTGGTCGTTCAGTTTCCATTTCCATACCAGGAACGGTCCGAAGACGACGCCTAGGAGGGCTTGGAGAATTTCAAAGGGCAGCTTGATCCAGGCGTAAGCCGGGGTGCTGTATACGAAGGCGCGGCCCAGGGAATAGCCGACCACCATGATGACCGCTCCGACCAAAACCGCCAGGATGGTGGCCGTTTTGGGTTTACTCTTGAGACAATTGTGTGCGATATAGGAAATCGCCATGGCCTGCAGCCCGTGGGTTACCAGGGATACAAACATAGGGGCCGGATAGAAGAAGAAATCTCCTAAAAACGCACCGATGCCGCCGACCAGGAAGGCACTCATAGGGTCCAGCATCAAAGCGGCTGCCACGATGGCGGTGTCGTTCAAGTACAAATGCCCGCCCGGCACAGGAATGCCGAACGAGGACAATCCGATATTGATAGCCATCAGCAGGCCACAAATGGTGAGCCACCGGGTATTGTGCTTGGTGTGGGTGGAAAAGGCAGTAGGTGAAATTGTTTCGTCGCGTGTCATATTGTTTATTCTCCTTTTGGTTTGAGTGAGTAGGGATGATTTCCTTAGAGGTTACAGGTTACACAGGTTTCTCAAGGTTCTAAAGTTTCTCAGGTTCCTCGAATGTGTTATAAGACGCTGGCGTCATTATCTCATTCGAGAAACGTGAGTAACTTGAGCGACCTGAGCAACTTGAGTAACCTTTTAAAAGATAGGATTCTCTTGCCGTTTCAATCTGCCTCGTATTATAATATGAAACTGGATATATGAAAATCACCAAAAATGATTTTAAAAATAAGACCAGATTGATGAGGCAATGCGTAATGCGTAGTGCGTAGTGCGTAATGGTGGAAGGGGCGCATCAAATTTATATAGCGCCCCAATACCCCTCTTTTATAAACTAGGTAGTTAGCCGTATCTATGTATTGTCTACTGCTAACTGTTTACTTTAATCGGCGAGCATATAGAAACGGATATAGAAAAACAAGTCTCTATATAGATAAGAGTAATTCGATGTGCTCGCCGGCCACCATTACGCACTACGCACTACGCATTACGCACTGCTCCTACAAGGAGCACCTATGACCGCATACATGAATCTATACATCGAGCTTCGGAATCACATCACCCAGGGGGTGTATGGATACGGAGAGAAATTGCCGTCCAAGCGGCAGTTGGCAGAGAGCCATGGTATCAGTGTGATTACTGTGGAACATGCCTATGAATTATTGCTGGAAGAGGGCTATGTGGAATCCCGCCAGCGAAGTGGATACTATGTGATCTTCCGAGAGAGCGATTCTTATCCGGTGGCCGATGGAAAGACCGTGCCCCATGGCCTGTCTATCGGGCAGACGAAAACGGAACGACGAGAAGCAGGGGAAGAGGACCTATTTCCTTTTTCTGCCTTTGCGAAAACCATGCGGAGCGTCCTGTCTTTCTATGGAGAAAAAATTCTCCATCCATCGCCCAATCACGGCTGCGAAGAACTTCGAGAAGCCATTGCATCTTACTTGGCGCGCAGTAGAAATATGCGGGTCAGTCCCGCTCAGATTCTCATCGGCTCCGGCGCGGAGTACCTGTACGGTTTGCACATCCAAGTGCTGGGGCGCCAGGTGGTGTATGCGCTAGAAAATCCTTGCTATGAAAAAATTCGCAAGGTTTATCAGGCAAACCAGGTCAAAACCGATTGGCTCACCATGGGAAAAGATGGCATCGAGACCGCCGAACTGGAGCGCACCGGGGCCAAAGTGCTCCACGTGACGCCTTTCAACAGCTACCCTTCGGGCATCACCGCCACAGCTTCCAAGCGGGCCGAATACCTCCGCTGGGCCAAAGAGCGACAAGGAATCATCATCGAAGATGACTTCGATTCCGAATTCACCTTGCTGTCAAAACCGGAAGATACCCTTTTCTCTCTGGAACCCCACGGCAGTGTCATCTATATGAATAGCTTTTCCAAAACCATCGCTCCCTCCATCCGGGCAGGCTACCTGGTACTTCCAGAATCCATGATGCCCTACTACGAAGCCAAAATTGGCTTCTACTCCTGCACCGTCCCGGTATTCGACCAATTGGTGCTGGCAGAATTCATTAACAGCGGCAACTTTGAACGACATATCAATCGGGTACGGAGAAGAAGAAGGAAACAATTCGTGACTAGTGACTAGTGACTGGGGTGAGTAGCTACTAATCCCAGTCACAAGTCACCAGTCACTTATTTCTGCTCCTCACTGATTTTTCTAGCGATTTATTAGCATTCTATGATATACTATCCCAATACGACTCTTGCAATATTAGGGCGCTAGTGATTCATGACTGATGCCTAGGGAAAGCATTACCAGTCTACCAGTCACGAGTCACCAGTCACCCTAATACCAAAACAAAGTAGAATGGGAGGATGTTATGAAGCAAGAAAAAGAAGTTCGCTTGGAAGATGTGGAAAGCGGCAAGAAGGAACTGGATGAAAAAGCCAGGAAGATGTTGGAGGATAAGGATGCCGATTCCCGCATGCGCATTTATGATGGGCCTTTGGGGAAGGTTTTGATTGTCCTGCTCTGTGTGTGGACGGCGTTTCAGTTGTATTTCACCACCGTGGGAGCCATCAGTGCCATCAATCTGCGTGCTATCCATTGTATTTTCTTATTATTATTTACATTTCTATTATTTCCTACTTATAAAAAGGAAAAACGGAGACGAAAAATCCCGCCTGTTTGGGACTGGTTTTTCATCTTGGGCTCCATCGGGTCTTTTACCTATTTGATTCTGAACTATACCCGCATTGCCCAAACCGGGGGTCGCATCAATGACATGGAAGTGGGCATTGCGCTGGTGGCTATTGTGTGCGTTTTCGAGGCGGCACGCCGGGCGTCGGGCAATCTGGCCATTTTGGCAGCGGTGTTCCTGGCGTACAACTGGTTTGGTGCGTACCTGCCAGGTTACTTTGGACACAATGGCTTTACGTTGAAGCGCGTGCTTATTACCCAGTTCTGGGGCACCCAGGGCGTACTGGGTACCGGTATCGGCGTATCGGCCACCTACATTTTCCTCTTCGTCGTATTCGGTGCGTTCTTGAAACACAGCGGGTTCTCGAAGTTTATCAATGATTTCTCTCTGACCTTGGTGGGTCGTACTTCCGGCGGTCCGGCGAAAGTGGCTGTCATTGCGTCGGGCCTCATGGGTATGATCAATGGGTCCGCCATTGCGAACGTGGCCACCACTGGTACCATCACCATTCCACTGATGAAACGGACCGGGTACAAGAAAGAATTCGCCGGCGCGGTCGAAGCGGTGGCTTCTACCGGCGGCCAGTTCACTCCGCCAATCATGGGGGCTGTGGGCTTCGTTATGGCAGAATTTCTGAATTTGTCTTACACCTATGTCGCCCTGGCGTCTATCACCCCAGCGCTGCTGTACTATGCAGGTCTTCTCTTGGCGGTTCATTTTGAAGCCAAACGATTGGGCCTTTCTGGGATTGCTAAGGAAAATATTCCTAACGCCCTGGTGGTCATCAAAGAACAGGGCCACTTGGTGCTCCCGCTGGTGAGCCTCATTGGTCTTATGTTTGCTGGTTTCACTCCGCTCTATGCGGCTGTCATTTCTATTTTTGTGACCATCGGCGCCAGCTGGCTTCGTAAGGAGACCCGCATGGGAGCCGATAAGATTTTGGAAGCCGTAGTCGAAGGGGCAAAAAGTGCGATTTCCGTCGGTGTTTGCTGCGTTATCATCGGTATCATCATCGGCACCGTGACACTGACCTCTATGGGGCTCAATATGGGCTACTTGATTCTGTCCATTGTACAGGATAATAATATTTACTTGGCTGGCTTCTTGGTCATGATTATGTCCGCTATCCTCGGTATGGGGGTACCAGGGGTCGCTGCCTACGTTATCGTGCAGGCCGTAGCTGTTCCGGTACTTATCAAGGCTGGAGCCATTCCGCTCATTGCGCATCTGTTCTGCCTGATTTATGCGTGCCTGTCCAACATCACCCCGCCAGTCGCCATGTCGGCTTATGTGGCATCCGGTATTGCCGATTCGGACCAGACCAAGACTGGTCTCTGGGCGGTGCGTCTGGGACTCATTGGATTTATCATTCCTTTCTTCTTCCTGGATAATCCAGTACTTCTGATTGGGGTAGATAAAACCGCCACCATCTGGGCATCCTGCTGGGCCATCTTCACTGCCCTCATCGGAACCTTCGCTCTGGTGGCAGGCTTGGAAGGTTGGATTCTCCGGAAAGCCGGCTGGATCGAACGAATCATCCTCATCGCCGTTTCTCCGCTGCTCCTCTTCCCCGGCACCATGACCGACATCATCGGTATCGCTGGAATTGCAGCCGTGTGCGTGTATCAGTATATACGGAAACGGTGATTCTGCTGGCGACAGTAGTCGCAGTTCCGGTTGATTAAAAGGTTATTGATTCTACGGATTCCGTTTGTGGCAGTAGGTATGTAATTCGCTTGACAAAAGGTTATTATTCTACAGAATTCTGCTGTGTAACAAATAGAGTAAACCGCTACCAGCAAGGTTAT
>DBLC01000075.1:750-10155 GCA_002297935.1 Dialister sp. UBA734 | reverse complement strand
ATAACCTTGCTGGTAGCGGTTTGTTTGTTTTGAGGCATTAATAAATCAGTAGAATAAATAACCTTTAATCTATCGATTAAATTCCTATTGACACAAATGGAATTAGAAGAACAATACCCTTTTTATCTATCCGTTAAATCCCAACTGGCACAGGCGAAATCTTACCAAATATATGATAAGATAAAGGAAATAGATTCTCAGGAGGCATACTATGATAGAGAAGACCTGTGGCCCGGTTTTGAAGCAATTGACCGATGTATTGACGAAACAAGTGAATAATGAACTGCGAGAAGAAGGCCTCACCATGAGCCAAATGCGGGTATTGGTGATTCTGGACGAAAAACAGAACAAGACCGCTTCCATGAAAGACATCGAAAAAGAACTGGCCGTCGCCCAGCCCACCACCGCAGGGATCATACGCCGCATAGAAGAAAAAGGGCTCATCATCTATTTATCTGCCCCAGAAAACAAACGGGCCAAGTGGATACAACTGACCGAAGCAGGAAAAGAAAAATGCCGGATTGCTTACAGTCATATGGAAGCCACCGAGAAAAAACTTTTGTCTGGGATGACCGAAGAAGAAGGAAAACAGTTTTTGGAATTGCTAAAGAAGGCACTGGTGGCGATTAGGAAATAGGTTACTCAGGTTGCTCAGGCGGCTCAAGTTGCTCAGGTTTGTCGAATGCGCCTCTCAAGGAAGTCGTCATTTCGACCGATGGGATTTGTGCTGTTTGACTATATCGTGTAGTCAGGTACTATGTTGGACAAAAGTGGAGAAATCTAAACGCAGTAGCGGTGGAATCGCTACTGCGTTTAATTTTTTCCTTTCAAACAATAATGCTTCCCTGGCGTTTATCAGCACATGCAAGAAACCTGAGCAACCTGAGAATCTTTAGAAACCTGAGTAACCTGTAACTCCTAACTATAAAGTGCATGCATAAATCATCACCATATAGTATAATAAGTACAACTCTATTGGTGCAGGCTATGCATCTGCCAAACGGGGAATGGTACTATTTCTCAAGAAGGATAGAAGAATAGAAGGAAAAGAGAGGTAATGATTATGCAGAAAAAATGGAAAAAACTCGCAGCCGGCATGATGGCCGCTTTGGCTATTACCGGCGCTCTGGCAGGATGTGGTGACGACAAGAAGGCAGACGGTGCTGCCAAACCGGCTGCTGGACAGACCATCAAAATTAACTTCCCAACCGCTGGCGCTTCTGGCGCCCTCTATGCGGTAGGGGCAGCGATTACCAATATGTGGAGCAGCAATGTACCAGGTGTACAGGCTTCCAGCCAGGCATCGGCCGGCGGTATTGCCAACCTGAACATGGTTTCCGAAGGGGAAGCCCAGGTGTCCATTGCGATTTCTTCCAACGTATACCAGTGCTTGAACGGAACTGACAGCTTCAAAGACCATCCATACAAAGACCTGAAAGCCATCGGCGGACTGTACCTGAACCCGAACCAGGTGGTGGCTACGGCCAATTCGGGCATCAATTCTCTGAAAGACGTGAAGGGCAAACATTTCGCTGTTGCCTCTGCCGGTTCTTCCGTATACAACGAATGTGAAACCCACTTCACCACCGCAGGCCTTTCTTTCCCTGACGATATCAAAGCGGAATATATCACCTTCACCGATGCGGCTGATATGCTGCAGAACGGTTCCATCGACGGGGCTTGGATCATGTCCGGCGCTCCTGCTTCTGCTGTCACCCAGGCATTGACCGGCGGCGCGCACTTGGTGGAAATCGATGACAACCTGATTAAAGAACTGAAAGCTAAGTATCCATGGTACACCAGCTACACCATCAAAGCAGGCACCTACCCGAACCAGGACAAAGACGTAAAGACCTCTGCCATTAAGATGGTGATGTTCTGCCGCGGCGACCTGCCGGAAGATACGGTATACCAGCTGACCAAGACCCTGTGGGAACACATGGATGAACTGGGACAGTCCCAGAAGAACCTGAAAGGCCTCACCGCAGAAAATGCGGTCAAAGACATCGCCGACATCCCGCTCCATCCAGGCGCTGCGAAGTACTATAAAGAAATTGGAGTTTTGAAATAATTGATTTTTACCGTTTCATAATCATAGACATGATTTCATCTTGGAAAAGGTTATGAAAGGTTATAAAGGGTATAAAGGGTTATGCCATACGGCATGATTCTTTATGCTCTTTTTTATTGTTAGTTATTTGGCCCCAGACAACTAACAACCAGCAACAATGATTCATTTGGTATATAATACATATGAGAAGTATGACAAAACAAGTCATTCACGATATAACCTTGTCACTTTATAAAATGCTCTATGTTAGAATTTGAAAAAGGAAAAACAATAACCTGCCCGAAGGGCTAACCTGTGCTTCTATTATTTACAGGAAATATGTCACTATCCCAAAGGAGAAATCAATATGTTCACTATCGGTTGTCATTTATCGGTATCCAAAGGTTTTCTGGCCATGGCGAAGACGGCCACGGCTTTGGGAGGAAATACGTTTCAATTCTTCCCTCGCAATCCACGAGGCGGACAGGCGAAGCCTCTGGTGGCGTCTGATGTAGCAGCGCTGCAGCAATGGATGGAAGACCATCACTTTGGTCCCATTCTTTGTCATGGTGCCTATACCATGAACGGTGCATCCACCAAAGAAAGTGTCAGAGAGTTTGCCCGCACTGCCATTCGAGAAGATTTGGAAAAGACCGCCCAATTGCCGAACTGTTTATACAATTTCCATCCCGGTGCCCATTTGAAACAGGGGGTGGACGTGGCGATTCCTCTGATTGCAGACATGTTGAACTATGCTATGGATCAGGAAACGCTGCCCCAGTTTGTGCTCCTGGAAACCATGGCAGGCAAGGGCACCGAAGTGGGACGCACTTTTGAAGAATTGGCTGCCATTATCGACAAAGTAGAACGAAAAGACAAAGTGGGGGTGTGTCTGGATACCTGCCATGTGTATGACGGCGGGTATGATATAGTGAATGATTTGGATGGCGTGCTGGCCCATTTTGATGATGTACTTGGCCTAGACCGTCTCCATGCGATCCATCTCAATGATGACAAAAATCCCCTGGGCAGTCATAAAGATCGGCATGAAAAAATTGGGCAAGGTACATTGGGATTAGAAGCTATTTCTCGAATCATCAATCATCCGAAACTGCGAAACCTTCCGTTCTATTTGGAAACACCAAACGAACTGCCAGGATATGAAGCGGAAATAGCTCTTTTGAAATCACTACGAATGGGTGACTAGTGACTGGGACGATAGAAATACTAGCGCTACCCTCTTCCTTTGGAAGGGGGGCAGGGGGGATAGCTCGCACTAGCGGTTATATTAAGATGAGATATATAACATTGTTGGCGTTCTGCGAAGGCGGCTAGGCAAACAACTCTTCTTCGTCGGCCTATCCCTGGCTCGCAAGCGAGCCTGCCCCTTCCTGAGGAAGGGGCTCTTTAGGTTCTGTAGCGATGAGATGGCTATTGAATTATGGTGGTGTACTGGATATCAAAAGGTTCTGGCTCCGAGAAAATCGGTGGATTTTCAATGGAGCCAGAACCCTTAGAACCCTTAGAACCCTTAAAACCCAACGAAAGGAGAAAATCTATGAAATTTATCCATACAGCGGACTGGCATTTGGGAAAACTTTTAAAAGAGCAATCCTTGACAGAAGACCAGGAATGGCTTTTGATACATCAATTTTTGCCCTTGGTAGATGAAGAAAAGCCTGACGTGATTCTTTTGGCAGGCGATGTATATGATCGTTCCTATCCACCAGAAGAAGCGGTGGAACTGTTCGATAAAATGACAGAAGAAATTGTGGGAAAGCGGCACATTCCTTTCATTGTCATCAGCGGCAACCATGATAGTGCAGAGCGATTGGCTGTGGCAAGTCGTTTGCTTCGGAACCAGGGACTCTATATTTTTGGTCCATTGAATCGATTAAAGCCGGTCATTTTGGAAGATGCTTGGGGACCGGTAGCCTTTTTGCCCCTGCCTTACGCAGAGCCGGCTCGGGTGCGGGTTCTGATGAACCAGCGGGACTTGCCTGGGGCGGAAGACATTCATAGCTACGAAGCGGCGGAACAGAAACTATCGGAGATCCTTCTGGATGAATTAGAAGATAAAAGTATGCGAAAAGTGGCGCTGGCCCATGTATTTGCTGCCGGCGGGCAGTCTTCTGAATCAGAACGGCCTCTGTCCATTGGTGGCTATGACCAAATCAGTGATACCATTTTTGCACCCTATTGCTACACCGCTTTGGGCCATTTGCATCGCCCTCAGAAAACCAGAGCGTCGTCAGAAAAAATCCAGTACAGCGGCAGTCTCATGCGTTATTCCTTTGACGAAGTGAAACAGAAAAAAGGGGTCATTGTAGGTGAAATCGATGGAGAGGGGCAAGTGAAAACTACTTTCCATGACCTGATTCCACGATATCAAGTGCGGACTTTGACGGGACAGTTTGCGGACCTCATGTCTGATGAAGCAGAAGATTCGGAGGATTACCTGCAGATTATTCTGACTGACACGGAACCAGTGCTGGATGCCATGCCGAAGCTGCACCAGAAATATCCTCACGCCCTGGGAGTGGAACAGGACATGGGCTACAAAGAAGACAGCGGTGATAGAAATATTCAGCTGGAGCAAATGAGCGATTTGGATATTTTCAAAGAGTTTGTGCACCATTTCCGTGACAGAGATTTGACGGAAGAGGAAGAAGCTTTGACCGCATCGGCCTGGGAAGAAGTCTATCGGAAGGAGAATAGCAAATGAAACCATTGAAACTCACCATGCGTGCGTTTGGCCCTTACGCTGGCGAAACCACCATTGACTTTGAAAAACTGGATGGTCGTCATTTATTTCTCATCTGCGGACCTACCGGGGCAGGGAAAACCACCATCTTAGATGCCATGTGCTATGCCCTTTACGGAAAAACCAGCGGCGATCGAAGCGGGGCTCGTATGCGCAGTGACTATGCCACCACAGCCCAAAAGACAGAAGTTATTTTTGATTTCATGATTGGAGAGAAAACCTACCGGGCCTATCGCGCTCCGGAACAATTGGTGGATAAGAAACGTGGCACCGGGCAGACCATGACTGCCATGCAATCGTCGTTGTCGGAATTGGAAGATGGCAAAGAAGTGCGCACCATCCGTACCGGCGTGGAAGAAGCGGCGGGAAAATTAATTGGTCTCAATGCCAGCCAGTTCTGCCAGGTCATTCTGCTTCCCCAAGGAGATTTCCGGAAATTGCTGGTAGCAAAGGCGGAAGAGCGAGAAGGTATTTTGAAGCAGCTCTTCAAAACCCAGCGATTCTCCGATTTCCAGGACGAATTGAAACGGCGGGCCACCGATTTGTATAAAGTACGAAGCAAAGAAGAAGCCGAATTGGCTACGGTTTTCAAAATGGCCGGTGCCAATAGTGTAGAAGATATTCAGGGAATCGAAAAAGATATACAGGCCAGACTGGAAATGCTAAAACAGCAGCACCAGGAGAAAGAAGAAGAAAATCGTACCTTCCGGGAAACGTACCAGAAAGCGGCGTTGTTATTTACCCATTTTGAAAGTTTGGAAAAGACACAGCAGCACTTGCAGCTGTTGCAGAAAAAGAAAACCGCCATCGAGCAGGCGGAAGAAGATTTGAAGCGCATTCGCAGTGCCAAAGAACTGGCACCTTATTTCGAAAACTTGGAAAAAATCACCCAGGATGGCAAGCAGGTCCGAAAAAACATGGATGATGCGGGCCAGCGGGTGTCCTATTATAAAGAAAAGAAAGACCAGCTGGAAGAAACGGAAAAGCGGTTGGAAAGCCAGCGGGACCAGATGAATACTTACCGACAGCAGGTAGCTGAAATGACCCAGTGGATGCCCAAAGCCAAAGCCTATGGTGCCACCCGGCGAGAAGTGGAACGGCTCACGGAAAAATTCAATGAAGCCACGGCGGAACTGAAAAAACTGAATGACCAGACCGAGGAGGCCCGGCAGTTGCGGGATGCAGCGGTCCAAGCTGCGGAGGACGTTCGGAGACGGTATATCTTTGGACAAGCCGCCATTTTAGCCAGCCAACTCAAAGAGGGCGAACCCTGTCCGGTTTGCGGGGCCATCCACCATCCCCGTCCGGCGGTGTCGGAAGAAAAACTGCCTACCGAAACAGCGGTGAAACGGGCTCAGAAAAAAGCAGAAGACGCAGCCAAAGTGTATGACGATGCCAGTCAGTTGGCTGGTTCCTACCAGGCCGGGGCTTACGTGAGCGCTATTTCTGAATTGGGAAATGCCCAAGCGAAAATGCGGACTTTGGAAGACGTGCCCGAAGCCTATAGAAAACCTGTATTTCTTAGAAATGAAATCAAACGGCTCCATGATGTTTGTACCGATTGGGAAGACCAGATGAAAGAATTATCCTCCCAAAAAGAACCGGTGATCTTCGGTTTGGCTTCTGCAGAAGCAGAATACCAGGCCGCAGGAAAACGAAGAGACGAATTGCTGGCGGAATATAAAGTACAGGAAGCCGCTTTGTCGGCGAAGGCCAAAGACAATGGATTCACAGACTTGAAAGAATGCAAAGCCTGGGTGAACCGGCGGAGCGAAGAACCGCGGTTGGAAAAGGAAATCAACGAATACCAGGCAGACTGGAAAGGCAGCGAAAAACGTATTCTGGAAGAAAAACTGGCCGTAGGAAACGAAGAAAAGCCAGACATGCAACGGTTGAACGAAAAAGAAAAAGCCTTGCAGCAGGAAATCAAAGGGATGATTCAGGATATTTCCAATGGGCAGAACCAGCTGGAAAAAATGAAAGCCATCGAAAAAGAAGCTAGAGAAATCAGCGATCGTCATGAAAAGACCATGGAATCGTCCCGGCTGGTACAAGGTCTCTATGATTTGACCCGCGGCGCCAAGACTCGCATTACCTTAGAACGGTACGTCCTGGGAGCTCTCTTAGATGATGTGACCCAGGCGGCCAATTTGCGACTGCTGGACATGAGCCACCGGCGGTATTCTCTCCATCGCATGAAAGAAACCGGCAGTGCCAACAAAGGCGGTCTGTCCCTGGAAGTGTCCGATAGCTATACCGGACGCTCCCGCCCGGCCAATACGCTCTCCGGCGGGGAAACTTTCTTAGCGTCGCTGTCCTTGGCCTTGGGCCTGGCCGATGTGGTGCAGCAGCGCCAAGGCGGCGTGCGGCTGGATACCATGTTCATCGACGAAGGCTTTGGCACTTTGGACCCAGAAGCACTGAACAGTGCCATGAATACCTTAATTGACCTGCAGAACACCGGTCGTTTGGTTGGCATTATTTCCCACGTGCCGGAACTGGAAGAACGGATCGACGCACGGCTCAAAGTCAGTCCAGCCGATAAAGGCAGCAAAGCGGAATTTGAAATATTGGAATGAGTGACTAGTGACTGGTAGCTAGGCCCTAGGGATTAGGAAATAGGAGACTCTATTGAAATTAGCAATAGCGTCTTGGCTCCCCTGCCGGGCAATGCTGTTAAGTTAAGAATTTGAGTCAGTAGACATAAGTGGGCTAGAAGTTACAGGTTTCTTAGGGTTCTAAAGGTTCTAAGGGGTCTTAAGTTTCTCGAATGAGCTGAAAACACTAGCGTCTATTGGCGCATTCGAGAAACCTGAGCAGCCTTAGCAACGTGAGCAACTTGAGTGACCTGTAACCGCAAGCGAAATCATACTTTACGTAAAACATGGCCAATGATGCTGAAAAGGAGACAATCATGAATCAATCAGAAAGTGAAAACGCCAAAAGAGAAGACCGAAAAATCGAACGCGTCTTGAGCTTATGGAATGTGCTGAGCCATGGTCGTTCCGTGAGTCGACACGAAGTGGCAGAAATGTACCATGTCAATGAACGAACCGTGAGCCGGTATTTCCAAGATTTGCGGAAATACTTGGAACAACTGCAAAATGCTGATGGGATTCCTAGAAAACTCATTTATGATACAGAAGATAAGAAATATCATATCCAGGAAATGGAGAATCGCTATATTTCCAATGGAGAACTGTTTGGCATTTGCAAAATTCTGCTGGCTAGTCGGGCGTTCTGCAAAGAAGAAATGAAATCGCTCATGGGCCGATTGCTGCAGACCGCTGTACCGATGAAAGAAAAAGAAGTAATTACTGACTACATAGAAAAAGAACTGTTCGACTATCGAGACCCGAAACATAAAGCACCGGACATGGACACCTTCTGGAAAATCACACAAGCCGTGGACAATCATCAGGTACTGAAGTTCAACTATAAGAAAATGAACGCTTACTACAGCACCATTCATCGGGTGCGTCCCCTGGGGGTGTTCTTCTCGGAATACTATTTCTACCTGGTGGGCTGGCCCTATAAAGGAGAAGATGACGATTTTTCCACCAAATCCTATCGATTGGACCGAATGAGCGGCGTCGAAGAAATAGATGCCACATTCCAGATTCCTTATGCGGACCGATTCAAAGAAGGGGAATATAAAAATCGGATCCAGTACATGTTTGGCGGCAAAGAAGAATACATTCGCTTCACCTACACCGGATACTCCATCGAAGCCGTACTGGACCGCCTGCCCACAGCGAAAGCCAAAAAGCAGGGAGAAAATACATGGCTGGTCGAAGCAGACATCCAAGGCGAAGGGATCCTCATGTGGCTCCTCAGCCAAGGCAGCCGGGTTAATGTGCTGTACCCCACTTCCCTAAGAGAACGGTGGCTGGGAGAAGCAAAGAAAATTTGTGACATGGCGGAAGAAAGTCATATATAAGAATTAAAAAAAGAGTCCATAGGCTGATATGGGCTCTTTTTTCTTTGCAATGAGTGACTGGTGGACTGGTGACTCGTGACTGGGGGATTAGTGATTAGTAGCTAGGCCCTAGGGATTAGGGGAAGTGCGTAATGCGAAGTGCGTNNNCGTAATGGTGGAAGGGGCGCACAAAATTTGGAAGCGCCCAATACCCCTTTTTTATAAAATAAGTGCCTCTAGCCGTATCCGTCATTTTGACCGGTCGTATTTGTGCTTAATGAAATAAAAGATATAAAACGGGATGTGCCCCTGAGTGGAGAAATCTCGCAGCACAATAGGAAAGGGCGATCTGTTTCAAATCATCAAGCCACTAGCGGTAACCCCCTTTCACTGAAGGGGGGGGCAGGGGGGATAGCTCGCACTAGCGGTATGAAATGAGTTGTGAGACAATTCGCATAGGCGTCCAGAAAAAAGGTTTCTGAGGTTACATAGGTTTCTCAGGTTCCTCGAATGTGACTCAAGCCGCATCCGTCATTTCGCAATGTTGCTAAGTTAAGAATTTAGATCAGTAAGCATGATTTTGCTAGAAGTTACAGGTTGCTAAAGGTTCTTAGGATTCTCGAATGTGCCGATAAACGCTATCGTTTTCATCTCATTTGAGGACCGTGAGAA
>DBLC01000075.1:0-660 GCA_002297935.1 Dialister sp. UBA734 | reverse complement strand
ATTTCGCTTAACTTAACAGCATTGCGTCATTTCGACCGATGGGATTTGTGCGAAATGACAGAGCAGAGTAGTCCGGTTCAATGTTGGACAAAAGTGGAGAAATCTAAAAGCAGTAGCGGATTACATCGCCAGATGTACGATAATCCAATACGGGACTAACAACCAACAACCAACAACCAACAACAATCTCCATCCAATCCCTAAACCCATGCCACTTTCAATACGTGTGAATTGCAAACCAAGGACGCGGCAAATAAACCTCAAACCAATTTACTAAAAAGGAAATAAATGCCTAATGGCATAACCCTCATACCCTATATAACCATTTTAACCCTCAACCACTAACGAACCCGGCTATACATGAATCTTTCTTGTAAATACACAATAAAAGTACCCTAAAAAGGACAAAAAGAATCATAGCGTAAACACTTCTATCGCTAAAGAGACTATCTTGTCAAAAATGAGTAAAAATCGTTTGACAGCACCATAACCGATTGCTATAATAATCTACGCTTGAACGCAAGCGATGAACTTTTGAGTTCTGAAAACAAAACAAAAAAGTTTGTTGACAAGTTCAAACAAATATGATATTATCTTAAACATCGCCGACACGGCGGTCCACAAAAATTTCAAGCAAATGCCGAAAGATATTTTTCAAAA
>DBLC01000068.1 GCA_002297935.1 Dialister sp. UBA734 | reverse complement strand
ATTCTTAACTTAACAGCATTGCAGCGAAAGGGGGTTACCGCTAGTATTTCTACCGCTACAAGCCCCAGTCACTAGTCACCAGTCACTAGTCACCCATTATTGGAGGAAACTTTCATGAACACACTCACAGAAAATTCTATTTCCCGTCGTTCCTTTTTGAAATTAGCCGTTGGTAGTGCAGCCGGCGCTATGCTTTTCCGTATGCCCTTCAGCGCCGACGCCAAAGAAGCAGCCACCAAGGCCATGGAAATCCGTCCCATCGCGTTGGCGGACTTGCCGAAAGCGGCCGAAGAGGCGGCCAAGGCGTCTCCGTTGGTGAAAAATTCCTATGAAGACATCCTCTCTATCGTCAATACCATCAAAGACAGTTCTCTGAAATCGGCGGTTCTTTCTCTGATTAAGAATCCATTCCCGACTTTCATGGAAAATTACACCTCCTCGTCTGCCATCCAGCGCACCTACAACAAGCTTTTGGACTTGAAACTGGTAGATCCGTCTCAAATCACTGCAGAAACTTTATTTCCACCGGTTCCCTCTAGCCTGCAGCCTTTCATGACCGCTCCAGGCAGTGGCTACATGAGCCATCACCCCTATCCGGGCGGCCTGGCTACCCATGTAGACAGCAACCTGCACATCACCGTCGGCCTGTGCCAGACCTATAAGGACGTATTCCATTATGACGTGGACTACGACATTGCCGTGGCAGCCCAGGCGCTCCACGACATCGAAAAGCCCTTCGTTTTCCAGTGGCAGAAAGACGGCTCTTCCCGCAAGGAATACACCATCGGCGGCCAGGGTGCTCATCACGTTCTCTCCATTGCAGAATCCATGTACCGCGGTCTGCCGGCTGCGGAAGTGGTGGCCCAGGCTTGCGCCCATGCGGCACCGACCGGTCCGAAAGATGAAGCTGATGTGGTAGGCTGGATCAAAGCGGCTGCCATCATCACTGGGAAAGATGCCATCCGTCTGGGACTTCTGACTTCCGATGGAGAACACCTCCCGACACCACACAAACAGGAAGGGTACATCGTTCACTTAGGCGACCACGATTGGGTCCTCTCCGTGCCGGCTTCCAAGAAAACCATTGCCATCCTGCAGTCCGTGGCCCAAAAGAAATACGGCTTCACCGAAGAAGAAGCCAAAGGGGCCCGTTTCAACCAGTTCAGAAACTACATCGGCTCCCAGGTGTCCTTCATGTACATCAACCACCTGTCGTCTCTGCCTGATGCAGAAGATCAAATCTTGAAATTGGTAGAGCAAATCATTCTGTAATGCCGCTTAGCAAAAGGGTATTATTCTGCTGATTCCAACTTTCCAACAAAGTAAAATACCGCTACCACCAGGGTTATAAAAGGTTATGATCATACCCTTTTTACCCCTGATCGTAGCGGTATTTTGCTTCATTTATTTATCGGTATCTGCAGAATAATAACCTTTTCACCAGCCATATCTCATCCATGTGTTGCTATCGTTAGCAGCAGGATAATAAGCTTTGTCTCAGAGGTTATTTCTCCGATTTGTCACTGCCGCTTCACCACCAATGTTTCCTTATCAAACAAGCTCACATAGAACACGCCACCGTGGAAGGCGTTCATGGAGTAGTGACCGGCCGCGATAACTCGTTTCAGCGTGCCCAGTTTGGTGCGAATCCGATAGGACAGGAAGACGATCTTTTTCTCGTCCTTCACCGACGACTGCATCTGTTTTCTTTCTTCCAGAAGGTATTTCCAATCTTCCGGGACCACAATATTTCTATAACTACCCTGGCTATATTGGATGAAATCTTCCCAGCTGGTGCAGCCGGCCAGGTGAATCAGCGTATCGGTGGCAAAGAGAATCCGTGCTTCCGGATCTGCCCGATAGACCAGGATGGAACCGGGGATGTTGTCGGTGATGTCCGACAGTTTGAATCCCAGCTGCACCCGTTCCTGCAAGTGAAGCACGCTGTCATCATATTTCCGCCATCCTGCTTTTCCGTTGATTTTCGCATTGTAGAGAGCGAAGTCGGCCTTGATGCACAGTTTCTTATAGTCCTCATCCTGGGACGGATAGGACGCGCAGCCCATGGAGGTATAGAAATCAATGGGTTTGCCCTGGTAAGTCAGTCGGTGGGGCGTCACAGTGAAATGACGAATTCGTTCAAGAAGAACGCTTTCCTCCGCATAGGGTTTCATAATGACAAATTCATCGCCGCCGTTGCGGGTCAAAATCAGCGGTTCCCCGAAATGATGATGGATGTCTTCCACCAATGTTTTCAGCGCCTGGTCCCCCGCATCATGACCGTACACATCATTCAAGAACTTGAAATTGTCGATATCCAGGGCCATGACCATGAAATGGGAGGGCTTTTCTTTTTTCAAATACCGGTGTACTTCCTCATCGCCGCCTTTGCGGTTGAACGCGCCGGTCAGGGCATCGATGCTGCTGATTTGCTTCAATTTCCGATTGCGCTGCCACAGGAAGGACACAATGGCACTGCTGAGTAGGCCGCCCCAGATGGCAAAGAGAATCATGCCCCGATTTTCCCAGTTGTTGGCATAGCAAAGACGAATGGTCCAAGTATCATCCTGAATCTGTTTTTTCACCGTCACCGTTTCCTGGCCCAAGTAGCCGTGCTCAAAGATTTTCTGGTCGCCATCATGACCAATGCCATTCCAAGACAACTCATAATGAATCCCCAGGGCTTCCAGGGACGCCAAATTCATTTCCTCGATGAAATCATCTTTCGCCACCGTCACGATGGAGTAACCCCAGAATCGTTCGCCGCCGAAATCGTCAAAAATGTACACCGGATACAGGAAAAGCATGCCGGTCCCGCCGATATGCATAGGAAATAAAGATTCCACATCTGGCGTATGTTTCCGCCGGGCATAATCCGCCTGGTACGCGTAAGGCCCTTTGCTCAAATCGCCCAAGTAGAACCGATTGACCCCCTTGGGATACACATAACTCACCACCCCATCCGGCGCCATCTGCACCGACCGGAGAGACCGATTCATGGAAAAGAAAGGCAGTGCCCAATTCTCGATGCCTTCCGCACCTCCTTTATGGCGCACCACATACTCCGCCATGCGCTCCGAAATATGAATATATTTATTGACCGATCGCTGCACCTTATCCATCTGCAACTGCCCCAGCTGCTCCAACTGGTGCTGCCGCACCGCCGCCGTCTGGTCGTACAACATGACCGCCCAAAAGGCCGTCACAAGAATGCCAATGATAAGGACCGGGATATGGAAATATTGCTTCAACTGATGGATAAATGAATTCATAGAGGATTCTTCCTTGGAAATAGTTTGGGTGACTGAGACTGGTAGCTAGGGATTAGTGGCTAGGCCCTAGGGATTAGGAAAAGTGAGGAGTTAGGAATGAGGAGTGAGGAGTGGTGGAAGGGGCGCACAAAATTTGGAAGCGCCCCAATACCCCTTTTTATAGCAATGTCATTAAGTTAAGCGAAATATGTGATGATCCCTTTCGTAGAAAAGGTTCTTAAGGTTCTNNGAAGGGGCGCACAAAATTTGGAGGTGCCCCCATCCCCCCTCTTTATATTTTTTGCTTCCAATAACATACGCTAAGAACAAGTTCTTTTTCTGTATAATACTACTTTTTTAGAGAAAATGAAATGCGTTTTCTGTTTTTTGGTTTTTAGTGACTGGTGACTGGGACTAGTGGCTAGGGATTGGTAGCTAGGCC
>DBLC01000038.1:3451-10293 GCA_002297935.1 Dialister sp. UBA734 | reverse complement strand
TGTTTCACGGGAAACAGGAAGATGAAGGTTATTCTCTATGCAATGGATTGGCTAACAGATCGATGATACCGCTTGTCACAAGGTTATTATTGTACAACTATCGGTATTGATGCCAATATTTTATTTCATAGAAAAAGGGTTATAAAAGGTTATAGAAAAACGGTAATCCCATACCCCCGTATAACCCTTTTAACCCCGTCACTATCAATAGCAGAAAATGTTTCACAGAAGAAATCAGCAGGATTATAACCTTTTAGAAAATCGTTTCCCGTGAAACTTGACTCTGGCGGAAAACGTTCTAGCGGTTACCCTCTTCCTTTGGAAGGGGGGGCAGGGGGGATAGTTCGCACTAGCGGTATAGATGGTATGAGACACATGGTGATGTCGGCGTCCAGCGAAGGCGGCTAGTCCAACAACTCTTCTTCGACGGCCTATCCCCGGTCCGTAAGCGGCTCTTCTTTTTAAAAGCGAAATGGATAGAGTCATGTTTCACGGGAAACAGGAAGATGAAGGTTATTCTCTATGCAATGGATTGGCTAACAGATCGATGATACCGCTTGTCACAAGGTTATTATTATGCATCTATCGTTTTTTGTACAAATGCTTTTGTTCCAAAGAGAAAGGGTTAAAAAGGTTATGTTGTAAGAGCGTTCTTGCCGCATAACCCTTCCTAACCTTGGCACTAGCGATAGGAAGAAATATTTCACAAAAGAAATCAGCAGAATAATAACCCTTTAGAAAATCGTTTTCCATGAAACTTGACTGCAAAATACATATTTCACAGCGCCCTCTCTCATGATAAAATAAAAGGGACTGCAAAGTGGATTTGCAGCCCGATGTTGAACGCCCTGGCAGCGGGCGGGGAAAAGGATCTCTTTTCCAGCTGTCATTGATTTTGGATACGAAATGAAGATTTCGTATGGTTGGAGGAAGAATGCAAGTAGCTAGGGATTAGGATTTTGTGTATGTGCTGAGGCATTAGTAATAATTGGAAAAAGAAGATATTATCTGATTTAGGATTTACTATGCAAGGGATGACTCTGCGGTAGTAAATTTCGTTCCCCCTTGGAGAAGGGGGAATACAAGGGGGATAGACGGTTCAAGCGGTATGAAACACTTTTCTCAATGAAGGAACAATGATATGTGTCCGCTAGTGCTGATTGTGTCCTTTCAGGACACTCTATCCCCGGCTTCGCCGCCCCTTCTCCAAGGGGCCACACGCTAATGGTGTTCCCTGTTTTTTATTTGGGTGGTACGACAAATGATGATAGATGATATCGAACGCGGCATAGAAACCCCTAAACCCAAAATGTTTCACGTGAAACATGGGATATCTGGACGGTTGATTTCCTAATCCCTAGGGCCTAGCTACTAGAACCCTTCCTCCCTTTGAAAGAAGGAAACTGAATATGGCAAATTACAGCATGATGGACAACACGTTTTCTCCTCTTCGGCAGGCCGATGGGAAAGTTTTGGGACGGGTGCGCCCTATGGTGAAGATGTCCACGCCCCAGGCGGGGATGAAGGATGTTCGTTTCTTTGTGGATCCGTTGTCGCCGCTCCCGAAGGGCTATGAAGAGGCGGGCAAGTTTGGATTCACTGGCTTCATGAGCCGCATCGGGTTTGGATTCAATTCGTTCCCCGATGAGGACACCGCAGCGGCCAATTTGGAGTCGGTCTTTGGCGATTGCTTTGTGACCTTTACGCCGGCACTTCGAAATAATAAATATTTCGTTTTGGACGACATGGAAAAAGAAGGCCGCACGCCGTTTATGAATACGGATAAAAACTATTATCCAGTGCCGGCCTTTGGCACTTTGGAGCAGCCGGTGTTCAATGGGGATATCAATAAATTCTGTCATCACATCCTGACGGGCAAGCCGCTGCCGGGGTTGTCTAAGAAATTTTGGAACAACGACATCCCGCCTCGTCTCATCGTGGCAGCCACCAAGAATTATGAAAATAAATTGGGCCCTTGGGTGGTGTTTGCGCCGCTCTATGATGATGTCTTCGATTCCACAGTCATCGGCGAAGGGGGCGCGTATTTCAAAGTGAGAGGCCGCGGTCCTTTGGGCTACGCCGTGGTGGACAGCAAAAACTCGGAGCTCATGTCTCACATTCTCCGTTGCAAGAGCAGTCCCCTTTGGTTTGTGCCGGAAGAGTTCATGCCGGACCTTCGGCTGAATCTGAAGCCGGTCCCCATGAATGGCGATTTGTTGAAAGATGCAGGGGTGAAATACAATCCCTTTGACGAATTGGACGAAGGACCAGCAGGCTATTATTCTCTGGACGAATCGAAACCAGAATCGCCGAAAACAGAAACGATCATTCAGAAAGACATCGAACCCATCGTGGAGAGTCTTTCTTCTATGGAAGAGGTACCGGTCAATGACGCGGTGGAAGAAGTGGTTTCACGTGAAACATCAGAAAAAGTTTTCACGGAAATGGACTTCCTGCGCCGGTTACAGGAAACCGCTGAAGGGGCGGGGCTGCTGTATGACAAGAAGGATTTGATCAATTTCCATATTTCTGTGAAATCCTCTCGTCTGGTGGTGCTGGCTGGTATGAGCGGCACCGGGAAATCTGGCCTGGTCCGTCTCTATGGTAAAGCCCTGGGACTGCCGGAAGAGCGGGTACGGTTCCTGCCGGTTCGTCCGTCTTGGATGGATGACGGGGATATCCTGGGCTATGTGGATATGAAAAATATGGTGTACCGCAGCGCCGACACGGGACTGGCGGAACTTCTCATCGACGCCGCTGCCCATCCGGAGCAGCTGTACATGGTTTGCTTCGATGAAATGAATCTGGCCCGGGCAGAGCATTATTTCGCTCAGTTTATTTCCGTTTTGGAAAAAGAAGAAAATCCAGTCATTCGTCTCTACAACCCGGCCCTGGCACCGCGGTTATATAATAGTGAAAAATATCCGGCGGACATCCCGGTGGGGCGCAATGTGATTTTCACCGGAACTGTCAATGTGGATGAATCGACCTACCATTTCTCTGATAAGATTTTGGACCGGGCCAATGTGATTACTCTCCATCAGGGCCGGTTCCGGGATTTGATGGGTCTGTCTCGCAAGGAAATAGGGACCCTGCCGGAAGTAACGGCAGAGCAGTTCCTGTCCTTCCGTGTGGATCAGGGATTGGGCCTCACGGAGAAAGAACTGGATCTCCTGGATGAATTGAACGATGCGTTCAAGAAGAGTGGTATTTCCTGTGGCATCGGTTTCCGTATTGCTTGCCAGATGGGCCGGTATTTGGAAAATATTCCGCAAAACAACACCTTCCATCGAGAAGAAGGATTGGATGCCCAGGTGGTGCAGCGGATTCTGACCAAACTGCGCGGTTCCTCTCAGCAGCTCTCTTCCCTGGTGTCTTTGAACGAAAAAGGAAATCTGGAAGGCACCATTGTGAATGTGCTGTCTCATTTCAATGATTTGTCCGATTTCGTAGAAGCCAAAGCGGTACTGGAAGGGAAAGCCCGGGAGCTGAAACTCTATGATTACACGATTTAAATATCCTTTCTCCGTATCTTTCGGAAAAAAGGAAGGCATGACCCGGCCGTTTACCCATTTCACCACCCATCCGGAGAAACTGTCCGATGTGACGCCTGCCATGAGTCTCATCGAGAACCAGGATCTATTTCTTCATTTCGAAGCCCCCAGTACCTACCGGTTCACCATGGACGGCCTGGATGTGGTGACCATTCCCGGGACGGAACGAATTAACGGGCAGACCTACATCGCTCCGTCGCGCTGGCGAGATACGCTGCTTTTCAAAGGGGAAGATTTCCCCCTGGTGCCGGGGTACTACGTGCTGACCGTCACCAATGGAGACACCACCTGGTATGGCCTCTTGGAAATCATGCCGAAATACATGGGCAAACAGAGCTGGCAGGACATGCGGGACGAATTGATGGAAGAAATCAAAAGTCTCTCCTTTGATTTCATGAAGAAAAATATTCATATTTCCAAAGCCATGGAAGGCACCTTGGGAATGAATACGTCCATGCTCCTTCGGTTCTACACCATCAGCGACGAATCCACGGTCGTTCTGGGGGCCCTGTCCGAACTGGCTCGAAGTGCCAATTCTCGGTTGGTGATGAAGGAAAAGAAACTTCGCTTTTCCGGCGGCCGCCGCATGGATCCTCACGTGCGGCCCCAACACATCAAACTCCGAAGTGGCGCGTCGTCATTTCCTGTGATGTACACCGAAACCACTTGGGACATTCCGGAGAATCGGTTCGTGAAAGCCATTTTGGCGAAACTGGACCAAAGCCTTTTCACCTTCATCAAAGAAATCGAAAAGCACATGGCGAAACTGGACAGCAAACTGGTGGAACTGGCGCCCTACAGCTATAGCCGGGAATATAAAATGAGCGAAAAAGCGAAGAGCCAGTTTGAACTGTATCGCCAGCAGGCCCAGCGCATCCGGAACAACATCCATCGGGTCACCTTGGCCCCCTGGTTTGAAGAAACGAAAAATGAAATGCCCGCCATCGTGCCGGCGGCGGTCTTCCGGGACCCTCGCTATGCGGTGCTGTACCAGCTGCACAAAAACCTGCGGCACCCTACGTCCAGTTTGGACATTTCCAACTTCTACCAATTCCAGTGGAAGCGAACCGACAAATTGTATGAACTGTGGGGGTTCCTGCAATTCGTGAAGGCTTTGGTGAAAAAAGAGTGGGAACTGGAAGACGGCGTGTCGGTCATCAAAGAAGAAGGGAAATACCGGCTCTCCAGTTTGGAATCCGGCACCACCATCCAGATGAAACGGAACGACGAAGAAATTCATCTCATCTATGACGGCGTGGTTCCGTCCACCTCGGCCGATACAAATCGCGAAAAAGAACCGCTCTACACCAACAACGCTCACCGCCGCCCGGACCTGCGGCTGGACTACTACCAGAAAGGACTCTATTGCGGCTCTCTGGTGGTGGATTTCAAATACCGAGATATTCTCTTCCTGTGGCAGGACGAAAACCGCGGCGAAGGCCTCCGGCGGCAATTCAACGCCTATCGGGATATGAATACAAGGTTCTATAGAAATATGGATGAAAAAACCTCCCTCCGGGATAGCCGGCCGGTCAAAGAAGTATGGGCCGTCTTCCCTAGAGAAGTACCGGGTCAATCCGATCAGGACTACAGCCTGAAATTCATCCCCCTCTCGCCGGGCCAAGAAGGCAATGCCGCTCTGCCGGAGCTACTGGAAAACTATCTTTGCTCCCTGCGAAACTGAAATGTTTCACGTGAAACATTTTGAGTGCGTAATGCGAAGTGCGTAGTGCGTAATGGTGGCGGCGGCGCACAAAATTTAGAAGCGCCGCGAATATATATGGAAAGAACCCGAGTGGAAAGAGTCGTTTCTGCCCGGGTTCTTTTTGCGTATAATTGGGGTGACTGGTGACTGGTGACTGGTGACTAGTAGCTAGGCCCTGGGGATTAGGAATGTTTCACGTGAAACATTGGATTAGCGGAATTATTTCTAGCGTCTTGGCTCCCCTGCCCTCGAGCTGCCGAAGGCTGAGGGGGCAGCACAAGCGGCATACTTCGCTAACGGTACGACAATCCGATACGGGACTGCCCCACGGTTAACGGTTAACAGTAAACGGTAAACTGTTCATGTTTCACGTGAAACATAAAAAGCCTTCCCCAGTGGGGAAGGTGGTTCCGAAGGAACCGGATAGGGCCTATCCCGGTATGAACCCCATGAGCGTCCAATCCATAAAAGCGTGGCCCCTTGAAGAAGGGGCGGCGAAGCCGGGGATAGAATGCCTCGAAGAGGCATAATCAGCACAAGCAGTATATATCGCTAATGGTACGACAATCCGATACGGGACTAACACACTGCAAGCCGCTAACCAATTATGTTTCACGTGAAACATTGGTTGAAAAGGTTATGATTCTGCCTTGCTCCTATATTTAACAAAAACAAAATACCGCTATTCTCAAGGTTAAAAAGGTTATAAAGGGTTATGTGATATGGATATAACCCTTTATAACCTTTTTGCTTAGCGGGGATATCTGCATGTTAGAAAATGGAATCCGTAGAATAAATAACCTTGGACACAAGCGGTGCAATTTCCATGTGAGATAGAAGCCCAAGGCACAATAATACCCCTTTTCATATGATATAATGTCAATATGTTAGTACATACAACTAAAGGAGTATTTATGAACATATACGGAAAATATAAATCTTCTCTTCTCTCCGTCATGGCTGACATCGCCAAAGGCATGGAAGCCTACAGCCAGGAAGCGGTGAAAGAGAGGGGTGACATGCTTTATGAACACCTCCGGTATCGACTCAAATCCGAAGATAGCATGGAAGCCAAACTGACCGGCCGCGGTCTGCCGCTGACCGCCAAAGCCGCCTGCTACGGCGTGCGGGATGCCATCGGTTTTCGGATGGTGTGTCGCTTCGTTGATGATATTTACGAAAACATCGCCCGCATCAAAGCCATCCCTGGGGTGAACGTAGTAAAAGAAAAAGATTACATCAAACACGTGAAGCCCAACGGCTACCGCAGCTACCACATGATCCTAGACGTCACCGCCCCCTACGAAGACCCAGAAGGCAGAAACCCAGGCCACTTCTTCGTAGAAATCCAACTTCGCACCATAGCCATGGACTCCTGGGCCGCCTTGGAGCACGAAATGAAATACAAACAAGAAATCAAAAACGCCGACCTCATCAGTCGTGAACTGAAACGCTGCGCCGACGAACTGGCTTCCTGCGACCTGTCCATGCAGACCATCCGGAATTTGATTCGACATTCTGGTAGCTAGTGACTGGTGACTCGTGACTAGTAGCTAGGCCCTAGGGATTAGGAATGTTTCACG
>DBLC01000038.1:0-3400 GCA_002297935.1 Dialister sp. UBA734 | reverse complement strand
CTGCCGAAGGCTGAGGGGGCACTTCTAGCGGTATAAAACGCCAACGGTACGACAATCCGATATGGGACTAATCACGGTTAACGGATCACTGTAAACTGATAGCTGTTCATGTTTCACGTGAAACAATTCTCTAAAAGGTTATTATTCTGCTGCCTACTATTTCAGACATGGAACTATAAAGGTATGCGACAGGGGTAAAAGGGTTATAAAAGGTTATGTGAAAACGTATTTCCATAACCTTCTATAACCTGTATAACCCTGACTCTTGCGATAGCAGAAATGTTTCACAGAAGAAATCAGCAGAGTAATAACCTTTAGTTTTACGTTTCACGTGAAACATAAAAAGCCTTCCCCAGTGGGGAAGGTGGTTCCGAAGGAACCGGATAGGGATTATTCCGGTATGAAAACCAGGGGAATCTAATCCATAAAAGCGTGGCCCCTTGAAGAAGGGGCGGCGAAGCCGGGGATAGAATGCCTCGAAGAGGCATAATTAGCACAAGCGGTATGTATCGCCAACTGTACGACAATCTGATACGGTATTAACCTACGGCTAACGGGTAACAGTCAACGGATAACTGTTCATGTTTCATGTGAAACAATTCTCTAAAAGGTTATTATTCTGCTGTATACTATTTCAGACATAGAACCATGAAGGTATGCGACAGGGTTAAAAGGGTTATAAAAGGTTATGGGGGTACCGTTTTCGCATAACCTTTTATAACCTTTATAACCTTGTCACTGGCGATAGCAGAAAATGTTTCACAGAAGAAATCAGCAGAGTAATAACCTTTAGTTTTACGTTTCACGTGAAACATTTCACCAGCACCCAATTCCTAGGGCCTAGCCACTAATCCCCAGCTACTAGTCACTAGTCACCCATAATATATGTAATATAAAATAAAAAGAAGGAGTCATCATGAAAATCCTACTTGCGGAAGACGAAAAAGCCTTATCCGATGCCGAAGTGGCGGTGCTTCGCCATTTCGGTTACGAAGTGACGCCCGCCTATGATGGCGAAGCCGCGTGGGAAAGTGCCCAAGCGGACAGCTATGACTGCATCGTGTTAGATATTATGATGCCAAAAATGGACGGCATCGAAGTGCTCAAAAAAATCCGTGCCAGCGGTGACGTGACACCGGTGATTATGCTGACGGCGAAAACCGAAGTGGACGATCGCATCACCGGACTCGACGCCGGGGCCGATGATTATTTGACAAAGCCCTTTGCTATGGGAGAATTTCTAGCCCGCATTCGCTCCATGACCCGTCGGGCCGGTGCGTTCACTCCGAAAGAATTGAAACTGGGCAACGTGACCCTCAACGTAGCGGAACAAGAACTCTCCTCTGCCAGCGCCATTCGCCTGGGCAGCAAGGAAATGAAACTGATGAAATTCCTCATGCAAAACGAAGGGAAAGAACTCTCCACCGACGAAATCCTGGCCCGCGTCTGGGACGACGAACCAGACGTATCCCGCGACATCGTGTGGATGTATATTTCCTTCCTCCGAGAAAAAGTGGAAGCCATTCACGGAAATGTCGAAATCGATGGCACCGAAGGCGGCAGTTATAAAATAGTGCGTAATGCGTAGTGCGAAGTGCGTAATGGTGGCCGGCGAGCGCATTGAATTGCTTTTATATGGATAATTTCATGCAATACGAAGTCCATTTCTATATGCTCGCCGATGTTTCCCGTGAAACATTTTTTATAAAAAAGGGGTATTGGGGCGCTATATACATTTGATGCGCCCCTTCCAACATTACGCACTACGCACTTCGCAGTACGCATTTAAAAAGTTTCTCGTGAAACATGATTCAAGTGATATACAGGTAACAATTATGGATATGATCAAAAAATTGCACCGCAAGTTTATTTTATTGGCGACTTTGGCGGTGTGCATCATTGTGGTGGTGGCCTTGGGGGTCATCAATGGCATTCTGTACCTGGCCATGAAAGATGATATTCACTCCATGCTGACCTATATTTCAGAAAACGGCGGCAGCGTGAGTGAACAGCACCGCCCGGCGAGCCAGGGATGGTTCACTGACGGTAACTGGACCGATGACACCCCGGAATTCACCTACCAGACCCGCTATTTCTCGGTCCTGCTGGATACCGATGGCACCGCCAAGATTATCAACGTCAACCATATTGCGGCCTTCACCGCCAAAGAAGCGGTCAATACGGCCGCCTCTGCGGTGCGGACGGGCCTGCGGGAAGGCTATTTCAAAAAAGAACGGGCCAGCTATGCTTACTATATCAGCCAGAATAGTTCCGGCGATTACCTGGTAGTCATTCTGGACTGCACCAGAGATTTGTATGCCATCAAGGCCTTTTTGAAATACTCCGCCCTGTTTGGCCTTCTTTGCATCCTGCTTTTCGTGTGCATCGTAACCATACTCTCCAAACGGGCCATCCGTCCTTTTGTGCAAAACGTGGAAAATCAGAAACGATTCATCACCAATGCCAGCCATGAACTGAAAACCCCAGTGGCGATTATTTCCGCCAACGCGGAAGCCATGGAATTAATCAATGGGAAAAATGAATGGACAGGAAATATTCTGACCCAAGTGAAACGGCTGTCCCTCCTCATTAACGACATGGTGCTGCTGTCGAAAATAGGGGAAAGCTCGTCCAAAGACATCGTGCTGGAACAAACCGACCTGTCTCTCTTGACCCAGAATAGCGTCAGCGGCTTCAAGCAAATGATCCAAGACCAGGGGAAAACACTACACGTGGAAGTGGAAGAAGCGGTCCATGCGGTAGCAGAACCAAAACTCTTTGGAGAAATCGTCAGCATCCTTTTGGACAATGCAGCAAAATATTGTGACGACAAAGGCACCATTGCCGTATCACTCCATCCGAAGAAAAACAAAAAAGGGGCTATTCTCTCTGTATCGAACACCTATAAAGCCGGAAAAGACGTGGACTATGAACAATTCTTTGAAAGATTCTACCGCGGCGACACTAGCCACAACAGCAAAAAAGCCGGCTACGGCATCGGTCTCTCCATGGCAAAGGACATGGCGAAACTGATGAAAGGATCGATGGCGGTTTCTTACCAAGGAGAAACAATTACGTTTAGCGTGATTTTGGAGAAATAGGTTATTGCTTTGCTGAAGAGGTTATAGGCATTTGTCGTTTATACGGATGGGCAAAAGGTTATTATTGTGCCAGGTTCTTTCGTCTAACATAGTGAGATATCGCCATTCAAAAGGTTATAAAGGGTTATGACATAAGTATTTAAATATCTTAGTCATAACCTTTTTATGGTTCACGTGAAACTTTATAGTAGGCAGTTAGCAGGAGCTGCCAACTGCTAACTGCCTACTGGTAACTCAAATGTTTCACGTGAAACATGGACACTAGCGGAATCATCTATAGCGTCTTGTCTCCCCCGTCG
>DBLC01000039.1:5136-9316 GCA_002297935.1 Dialister sp. UBA734 | reverse complement strand
ACCACCGGGCTTCCGTTGCAACAGGGCATAGCTGTTTGTTATTCGCTGTAGGCTGTATGGTGACTATTCGTATTCGGAAAGGGGGATTATTCTACTGATTTCGGTGGGATGCCTTACAGCAATATACCGCCATCATAAAGGTTAAAAAGGTTATGCAAGGTTATGTAAAACCTTCGGAGTCACATAACCTTATATAACCTGTATAACCCTGATGCTAGCGGTAATCCGCTTATAGTCTCTTACCGATTCAGCAGAATAATAACCTTTTCAAAAATCCCATTACCATGGTAATGATTTATTTTTCTTCCCCGCTCACCCCTCTCCTTTCCATGGAAAGGAGAATTGGCCGAAAGGCAATAGAATATGAAATGAAAAAGCACATCTTCTTTTACAAGAGGGTGTGCTTTTTGTGCGTTTAAGTGGTGTTAGTTGTTGGTGTTCAAATAACAAACAACTGTTATTGCAAGTGGTATTTCTTTACGATCAGAGATGGTAGTTTATAACTTTTTTCTTCTGCCAGAAGGATGTTAGCAAATTTTCAAAAGAAGAGGATGTATTCCTTCGTTTCTCTCTTCGGACGTCTAACTTCTCACTGTTCTTATGCTATACTATAAAGCATAGGAGGAATCACTATGGCATTTACCTTGACTTGTCATGTTTGTGGGCAGAAGCTGACATTGTTTGATTTAGACGTGAAGAAGCGAAAAGGGACGATTCGCTGCAACCATTGTGGGGCGAAGATTTCTTATGATTTAGATAAACGAAAAATTCAGGAATCCGGTTTCTGGGCCCAAACGGAACCGGCTTTTGATAGTCGGGCCAAAAATCGGCTCATGAATCAGCTGAAGCGAGAAGAGGCACGAAAAGAAGGGAATGTTGCCCCTGTTTCTTCTCACGAAGCAGAGCGAGCCCATGATTTCGACAACAATCCATTTGCTTCGAAAGCAGGATTTGCGAAGTTTGATTTGAAAACTGGACAAATTGTGACGGAAGACACGAAACCGACTGTGCAGCCTATTGCGACAAAGAAACCGGAGCGGGAGGAAGCGATCACTTTCAAGGTGGTGGATAAGAGCCATCAGAAACGTACCATTCGTGCTGCCAGAAGTTCTGTGCCTTCTATGAGGAAGAAAGAAGAAATCACTACTGAAAAGACCTTCACCCCGCCGCCGCGGGTGGTCACAAGAAGTGCTCATAGAAATATGACCCTAGTCCGCCAGGCCCAAAAAGCCCAGCAGCCGAAACAGCCGGTTCAGATTTCAAAAGTACAGAGCTGGTGGCAGAGGATTAAGAGTTTTTTCGGATTTCATAAATAAGAGTGCGTAATGCGTAGTGCGAAGTGCGTAATGGTGGCCGGCGAGCACATCGCATTACTCTTACATGTACATATTCATTGGCCATATAGTCCGTTTCTATAAGCTCGCCGATTTTGTAGGTGGTTTATAAATACGATCCACTTTATATAAGAAAGGGTATTGGGGCGCTTCCAAATGATGATGCGCCCCTTCATTCATTACGCACTACGCACTTCGCATTACGCACTATTTCCCTCTGTGCTATAATAAAATATATCTCACTAGGAGGTGGCGAGCATGTTTACCTACAAAAGAAGGGTCACGTTTTATGAGACCGATGGCATGAAGGTGGTGCACCATGCCAATTATTTGAAATACATGGAAGAAGCGCGGGTGGAGTATCTCCGACGGGGCGGTTTGGATTTGAATGATCTTATGGATGAGGGCATTGTATTTCCTATCGTCAAAGTGTCTGTGAAATATCATAAACCGGCGCATTATGATGATGTGCTTCTCATTGAGACGTACCTCCGGCGGGTCGACCGGGTGCGGTTAGATTTCGATTATGAAATTCGGCTGGAATCGACTGGCGATCTCTTGACCACCGGACACACGGTGAATACCTATACCAAGGTAGACACTGGTCGCATTGCACGGCTTCCGAAGGAACAGATTGCTGCTTTGGAAAAAGTTTCAGAAGAGGATAGAAAAAATGGATAATCGACCGATTGGTATCATGGATTCTGGCATCGGTGGTCTGACCGTTGCCAAGGTGCTGCATCAGAAATATCCCAAAGAAGGCATCGTATTTCTAGGAGACACTGCCAGAAATCCCTACGGCGAACGGAGCTCGGCAGAAATTACCCATTTCTCCGAAGCCATTAAAGCTTTTCTTTTAGAGAAACAGGTGAAGATGATTCTCATCGCCTGCAATACTATTTCCTTTAATGTGCCGCCGTCGTTTTTTGAAGGCGACGTGCCAGTGGTGAAAATGAGCATGGATGTGATGCTGCCCAAGGATGCGAAAAAAGTGGGCGTCTTTGCCACACCAGCCACCATTGCTACCCATGTGCACAAGGAGTATTTATCTAAAAAATATCCCTATTTGGACATTGTAGAAGTGCCTTGCGACGGCTTGGCAGCGGCTATTGAGCAAAATAAAGAAGAAAATGTCATTTCAGGACTTGTACAAAAGGCGACAAAGGAGTATCATGCATTAGGTATAGATACCGCCCTTTGGTCATGCACCCATTACCCGCTGGTGGGACCTATTTTCCAGAAGGTCTTGCCTCAGGTTCGTTTCTTGGACCCGGCCCTTCCTACGGTAGAAACGGGCATGGAAATTCTGCGACAGACAGACCGCCTTGCAGAGAGGCAGGGAGACAAGGTCTTCTATTTCACTGCCGGCCTTTCCCATGCCAAACCAGTGGTACAGCAGATATTTGGTGATGTCAATGTGGCCGAAACGGTTATTCATGTATAATCGGTGACTCGTGACTGGTGACTGGTGACTCGGGAAATTTTCTTTTCCTCATCACTGGTCACCAGTCTACCAGTCACCCCAAAATTAGGAGTGTGAGTGAAAACATGTTGTTACTTGCGAAAATTTTGGCAGTCATTATTTTCTTGATCTGCCTTGGATTCATTGCCTACTGGGCTGTGGCAGTCATCAAAGGCGACTGCGTTCTTCGGATGGAAAAATCGAAGAAATCCCCTTGGAAAGTGGAATCTATGGATATGCATCACGTATCTCTGTCCTGTACCATTCCGATTCGGAACGTAGGGAAACAGCTGGGGACCATCATGGATGCGTTTGTCCGGACCTACTTGCCTTTTGAACAGTACGACCAGGCTAAAGTGACCGCCCATCTGACTGACTATGATGTGCCCCGTCCGGATGATTACTGGCAGGCTTTCATCCTGGATCCGAATAAATCCAAGAAATTCCTCATCACCCTGGATATCGAAGGCAAAGGGGACAGCATTCTCCATGACCTGGAAAACTTCCCGGAAATGGCGATGGATATCATTTACCAGGTGGTTGCCAGAAGTGATTACTACTATGCCAAGACCCGTCTCATTCTGACCAAAGAAGAACTGCAGAATGCGGTCTATGAATATACCCAGGAGGTGAGAAGATAATGGCTGAACTCGAACTTGTACCGATTCATACCAGAATCCTCACCCACCATGACAACATTGTGGATGCCATTCTGGAATACGCTGGTGACCAGATCACCGACCATGATATTGTTTGCTCCGCAGAATCTGTGGTGGCCATCACCCAGAACCGCTATGTGAGACCAGAAGAATTGAACGTTTGCTGGCAGGCTCGCCTTATGAACCGCTTCGTACCGTCCGCTGGCTCCATGGCTAGTATCTACGGCATGCAGGCAGCTATGGACGAAGAAGGAAAATGGAATATGCTCTTCTCCTTCCTCGTTGGTGCTGTGGCGAAAGTATTTGGCAAAAACGGCGTCTTCTACGCTCGCTGCCGCCAGGCCTCTCTCATCGATGACGTAACCGGCACCATGCCGCCATTCGATAAATGCCTCGTTTATGGACCGGCCGATACAGACAATGTATGCGAAAAAATCAAAAAAGCCACCGGTGCTTACGGCGCTGTTATCGCAGACGTAAACGATTTGAAACGGGCCGCTGTGCTTGGGAAGAGCAAAGGATTGGATCCAAAGAAAATTGCCAAAATTCTGATTGACAACCCCTTCGGCAACGATAACCAGAAAACACCGATTGTTATCATCAAGAACTTTACTGATGTGATGAACCAATAAGAGTGCGTAATGCGAAGTGCGTAGTGCGTAATGGTGGTGGGCCTGGCACAATTCATATAGCCAGGCCAAAGATAAAATAAAAAAGGTATAGCA
>DBLC01000039.1:0-5128 GCA_002297935.1 Dialister sp. UBA734 | reverse complement strand
TGCTATACCTTTTTTATTTTATAATCTGCGGCGCTCTATTATTTTGTTGCGCCGCTACCACCATTACGCATTACGCACTTCGCATTACGCATTTATTCAAATATAGCCCTTAATACCCTTTAGCTTTATCCACCTCATTCATCAGCTTTTCTCCCCGGCTGAAGTTGATGAAATTGGTTTCCAAGAGAGCGGTCAGTTTATTCCAGAAATCAGGCACCATGGAAGCGATGTGAGGGGTCATGATCACATTTTCCATAGACCAGAAAGGATGGTCCGGCGGGAGTGGCTCTTTAGAGAATACATCCATGCAGGCACCGGCGATGGTTTTATTTTCCAACGCTTCAATCAATGCTGCTTCATCCACCACGGAGGCTCTGGCAATATTGATGAACAGGGCGGATGGTTTCATGGCAGCGAATTGTTTCTTGCCGAAGAAATTTTCCGTTTCCGGCGTCGAAGGCAGGGCGGCGATGACGATATCTGCTTTGGGCAGCACGTCCATGAGTTGTTCTTCGGTGTAAACATGGTCGGCGAAGAGTTCTGTGGAGAGATGTTTCTTCACTGCCAAAATGTGGGTCTCAAATACCTTGGCTCGCTGGGCGATGGCGCGGCCAATGCTGCCGAATCCCACAATGAGAATGGTTTTTCCAAAGAGAGACTGCCCGTGGGGGCGAATCCATTCATGGTTCTGCTGGTGGCGCACCGCATCGGGAATCCGGCGATACCAGGCCAGTAGCATGGCTAAGGTATGTTCCGACACGGCCCGATCATGGACACCGTGAGAATTAGTGAGCGTAATGGGACGGGACATCATGGACGGGGTCAGCAATTTTTCTACCCCATCGGACAAAGAATGAACCCAGCGAATCTGCGGGCCCGCTTGCAAAAGGGGTTCCACATTCTGGAATCCCCACAGGGCCAGCGCATCCGCATCAGCCACATGAGGCAGGGCTTCTTTCGGGTTTTTATAGGCTTCTACCACCGCACCGGGAACCACTTTTTTGAGCTGATTGACTTTTTCTTCCGATAATGGATTGGCTACCACCAGTTTCATCATCATCGACTTCCTTTCTGTATACGATTTTATTGTTTGTATTATATCATTTTTTCACCTTTGGTATCATCTGCTTTTTATTTATAAGAAAAGTTCCTTTTGGTTTACTAAACTTTTACAGATTCTTATAGGAGCTGTTAGTAGAAAATATGGTAGAATATGCCCGAAGAGATGAATGTAGTATGCTATGTGAACGATATGGTAAAAATAGAAAGACATTGGATATGCAAGACATGGCAATAGCAGGCATACACTCTGAAAAAATTGAGAAGGAGATTTCTTTCTCGTTACACAAATAGATATAGATAGCAAAATACCATTGAAACACATTTCAATGGTATTTTGCATTAAAAGAAATCACAAAAGGGGATTATAGTATGAATCAATTGGCTATGATAACAACTGGATTGGTATTGGCAGCCCAAACCGCTTTGGCTGCTTCACCGATTCCGACCTTTGATAAAGAAGCAGTAACGGACCATGTATATGCGCGGACCGGTGACATCGAAATGACAGAGCAGACAAAAGAATCCTATCAGGAAGGAAATACCGGCACGGAAGAGGCACCTGCTTTTTACGTGAAAGAAATTCATCTCATAGGCAAAGATTTACCAAAAGAAACAGAAGGCCTCAAACAATTGCTGGCGTCCTACTCCCATCGAAGCCTAAAAGTTAGCGAAATGGATACTTTGACCAGACAGATCACAGACTACTACAGAGGGCAAGGATACACCGTGCCGCAAGCGGTGATTCCGCCACAGGAAGTCAAGCAAGGCATTTTGGAAGTGCGGGTCTACCTGGCCTACTATGACACGGTGCAAGTGGCATCCAATACCTCTGACGTGGCAAATCGGGTGGTGAAACGATACATGGACCATCTGCAGCCGGGGAAACGAATGCAAGACCGGCAGCTGGAAAAAGCACTGAACAACATCAATGACCTGCCTGGCGTCATTGCCAGAGCCACCTTGGTGCCAGGTCGCCAAGAAGAGACCACCGGCGTATCCATTGACGTGATGCGCCGGCCGGTATGGAACAATTACATTTTCACCGACAACGGGGGTGGCTATTACTCCGGTCGCTGGCGGTACGGTTTCCATACGGAAATGAATAATATTTTCTACGGAGGAGAAAAATTCATTCTCTCCGGCATGCTCACCAGCCATGACATGAAAAACTACAGTGTCCGCTACGAGATGCCGGTTGGCGATGACGGCACTCGCTGGGGCATTGGCTATAGCCAGACAACCTATGATTTGAATACCAACGAATTCTATGATTCTTACGGCAAATCCAAAGGGATTAGCTTCTATGGATTGACGCCTCTGTATAGAAATAGAAACAACCGTCTCACTGCCATCTATGGATATGACCATAGAAATATCACCAACGAACTGCGATTCAAAAAATTTGATTTAGGCACTATGCAAATCAGCGATAAAAAAGCCGATGTGTATCATGTGGGCATCAGTGGCAGCCAATACCAACAGAACCAGTTCATGTCCTACAACCTGATCTATTGGTATGGAGATATGGCCATGAAACATGGAACATCTGATACCGATGGGGTATATCATAAACTGACCAGTGATATTTTCTCTATCTGGTATGACGGGAAATGGAACTATCGTCTCATGCTTCACGGACAACTGGCGAACCGCAACCTTGACGGCAGTGAACAATTCTACCTGGGCGGCATGAACGGCGTCCGTGCTTACGACTCCAGTGAAGCCTACGGCGACTACGGTTGGCAGGGCACTTATGAAATACGCCGACAGACTGGCATCAAAAATCTGGAAGCCGCTCTCTTCCTGGACGGTGGCGGTGTGTGGAACAAAGGCGATCACACCCAGAACCACCTGTACGGCTGGGGCGTTGGCCTTAGGTACAACAAAGACAACGATTGGAATATTTCCTTGGACTATGCCAAGAAAATGCGCAGCCAAGACGATACGGTAGAACCAGGAAATAAAAACGGCCGCTGGTGGCTGCAGATTTATAAGATGATGTGATTGACGGTTAACGGTTCACAGTTAACAGTTAACTGTGAACCGTCAACTGTTAACTCATACTTTCTACTCTTTGTACACAAGGAGATTGATATAGATGAAACAGAACATGATATTACGGAAACACATCGCCCTTTGGTTCATGGCTTCTATGCTAGCCATGCCAACTGTGGTGGGTGCCGCAGGAAATACGGTAGTGTCCAATAATACATTGCCAAGTGATACACATACATCGATTACAGGAAATCATGATATTTCTAAAAATGGAAATAGTATGGATATCAATCAGACTGGGAAAAATGGCATTATCAAATGGGAGGATTTCTCTATAGGTGCCAATGCTACGGTCAATTTTAAAAGCGATACCAACAATTTTAATACCTTAAATTATGTGACCGGCAGCAACATGTCTCAGATTTACGGGAAAATGAATGCTACCAATGGCAATATTTACCTGGTCAATCCAAACGGCGTACAAATTGGTAACTCTGCCCAGATTAACGTAGGCAGTCTCTATGTGTCGACAAAGAAATTGGATGATTCTATTCTGAATGAGATGAAGAATGGAGATTTCGATACCCTTCTTCGTACCAAGGTAACAACCCTTAATAATGCCGAACTGATGTCCCTGGGTTATGTGACGGCCAACAAAGTCACCTTTGAAGGGAAACGAGTCATCATTGATATGGACCGGCTGCAGACACCGGCGATGAAGTCCGATACAGATACGCCGAATATTCACGTGGTCTCCATTCGTGATGACACCACCGGCGATTACGACAGCACCAAATTGGATAATCGCCTCTACGATGTCGTCCTGGGCAGCTCTGATGGGAAAAGTGCCGCTTGGGAAAAGAAAATTGATTTCCGTAATGTCAGAGAAACGAATTTACAGGCAGAAGGTGCTGTCAAACGAGGAGACAGCAAAGCAAAGAATCCAACCAATGCCAACGAAACCCTGGCCCAGTATTTTAGCTATCGGTGGATCAAATCGGGAGAAGAACTTTCTCAAATTGGTAAAAAGGGAAGCGATTATGCTCTGAATGGTCATTATGCGCTTCGCAATGCCATCGATTTGACCAACCAGCACCAGACACCGCTGGGAACAGACAAGAATCCGTTCACTGGAAAATTTGACGGACTGGGGTACAATATTTTTGGCTTGTCTATGAATAACAGTAAAAACAGTACTGCCACTGGCCTTTTCGGCTATACCGATGGAGCCATCATTGGACATCTGAATCTCATTGCCGGCACCGATGGTACATCCATTTCTGGCGGAGACTATACTGGCGCCTTGATTGGCTATGCGAAAGATACCCAAGTGAGGAATGTCACCAGTACCTTGAAAGTAGAAGGAAAGAAATACACTGGCGGACTCATTGGCTATGCAGAACAGACGAAAAATGATGACACCATGAAACGGTCGATTCTGAATAATCTCATCAATACTGGCACCATTCAGGGAACCCAGTATGTTGGTGGTATTGTAGGATTCATGAAAGGCGGTACGCTGGGGGTTGGCGAACGAGGTACCGTATCTGATGAAGAAACGCATAACTTGGGGAAAATCACTGGTACCGAAAGTGATGTCGGCGGTCTAGTAGGCCATGCAGAAAACAATGCTATCATTGGTGGTATTCAAGATGTGCAAAAAGATAGTAACGGAAATCTCACATTTAACAATAATACGGAAGCTATCTATAATGGGTCTGCCGTAGAAGGCACCTATAACGTAGGCGGTATCGTCGGCAGTGCAACCAACACGACCATGCAGAATGTACGCAATGAAAGTGCGATTACGGCAAATAGCTATACGAAAGATACCTATACCTATACCTATCATAATGGTAGTGGTCAGGAAGTAAAAAATTCAAACGTCCATATGGCTAATGCTGGTGGTGTCGTGGGTACTATTTCTAATGGAATCATCAATGATGCACTCAATAAAGGAAATATTACATCGTCTGTAGATACGAATTATAAGGCTTCGACACGGTATCAAGGCGGAAACGTAGGTGGTATTGCAGGTAAGGCAGATACTACCAATATGACCAATGTAACC
>DBLC01000034.1:22818-22949 GCA_002297935.1 Dialister sp. UBA734 | reverse complement strand
AGGAAGGGGCAGGCCCGCTTGCGGGCCGGGGATAGGTCGTCGAAGAAGAGTTGTTAGATAAGCCGCTTTCGCTGAACGCCGACAACGCCATGTTTCTCATCCCAATACATCCGCTAGTGCGAGCTATCCCC
>DBLC01000034.1:20852-22798 GCA_002297935.1 Dialister sp. UBA734 | reverse complement strand
CCTTTCAGTGAAAGGGGGTAACGGCTAGTGCAAATACCGCTAGCATCTCTTGGCACATTCGAGGAGCCGGAGAACCTTGAGCCACTTGAGTAACCTGAGCAACCTATCTTATTTCTTCTTATTCTTTTCTCTCGCAATCAAAATGGGATCGCCGCCGAGGCCCCAGTTATCCAGAGGCACTTCGTCGATGACAACCACGGTGGAGGCTGGATTTTTGTGAAGCACATTGGCCAGTAAATCGGTGACACCTTTGATGAGCTGGGCTTTCTGGGCCGGGGTGACTTCCCCTTCGCGGGTGATTTTGATATTTACGTAAGGCATGATAATGTCTCCTTTCCTCGCTTGACATAAAAATGCGTAATGCGAAGTGCGTAGTGCGTAATGATGGAAGGGGGCGCATCAATTCATATAGCGCCCCAATATCCCTTTTATATAAAAGGTTATTATTCTGCTGCCTACTATTTCTAACATGGAACAATACCCGCAAGCAGCAGGGTTAAACGGGGTATAAAAGGTTATGGGAAAGCGGTATCCCCATAACCTTTTATACCCCTTTTACCCTTTTGACAAGCCCTATCTTCACACAGTGACACATAGCCAGTCGGCAGAATTATAACCTTATAATCACTATTTCAACAAATTTTTGTCTTCAAAATAATTGATTCTCATGGCACGGCGTACGTTCGCCATGGTTTCGGCGGCTTTCTTTTCTGCTTTTTCGCAGCCGGCTTTGAGGATGTCGTATACATCGTCAGGGCGGGCTTCCCACTGCTGGCGGCGTTCGCGGATCGGGCGAAGTTCGGTCTGCATGACGTTGTTGAGGAACCGTTTCACTTTCACGTCTCCCAGACCGCCGCGGGTGTAGTGGGCTTTCATTTCATCCAGGTTGCTGTATTCAGGGCAGAATTCGGCGAAATATTCATCTTTGCAGAACGCATCCAGGTAGGTGAAAACCGGATTGCCTTCTACGTGGCCTGGGTCATCGCGGCGCAGGTGGGTCGGGTCGGTATACATGGACATGATTTTCTTTTCAATGTCTTCGGGGCTGTCAGCCAGGTAAATGCAGTTGCCCAGGGACTTACTCATCTTGGCATGGCCATCGGTTCCGGGCAGGCGGAGGCAGGCTTTGTTGCTGGCCAGAACGATTTCTGGTTCTACCAAGGTTTCGCCATAAATTTCATTGAACTTGCGAACGATTTCACGGGTCTGTTCCAGCATCGGTTCCTGGTCTTCACCAACCGGTACGGCAGTGCCCATGAAAGCGGTGATGTCAGCGGCCTGGCTGACCGGGTAGCAGAAGAACCCCGCCGGAATGGAGGCTTCAAAATGTTTCTGCTGGATTTCTGCCTTGACGGTCGGATTTCTCTGCAGGCGGGAAACGGTGACCAGGTTCATGTAGTAGGTGGTCAGTTCCGGCAGCTGGGGAATCATGGACTGAATGAAAATACAGGATTTCGTCGGGTCGATGCCTACGGCCAGGTAATCCAAAGCAACCTGCAGGACGTTCTTACGAACTTTTTCTGGATTGTCCGCGTTATCGGTCAGGGCCTGGGCGTCAGCAATCATGATGTAAATTTCATCAAATTTGCCAGAATTCTGCAAAGCCACTCTTTCACGAAGAGAACCTACATAATGACCTACATGAAGACGGCCGGTGGGACGATCGCCGGTAAGAATGATTTTTTTCATAGTTTTAACTCCTTGTGCTGGTTGTTGGTTGTTAGTTGGTTGTTGTTGGTTTTAAAAATAAAAAGCCCAACAACAAACAACCAGCAACTAACAACTTGTATATGTTTCTTTTATTATATATATTTTCTCTGAAATTATCAAAATGAAAAAGCAGACAGCGGTAATTCGTTGTCTGCTGTTTTTTTATGATGCCACTAATTAGTAACCGGTCATTTATTCATTTGGGGTAGAAAATGCGTAGTGAGTAGTGCGAAGTG
>DBLC01000034.1:10365-20841 GCA_002297935.1 Dialister sp. UBA734 | reverse complement strand
TGGTGGAAGGGGCGCACAAAATTTGGAGCGCCCCAATACCCCCTTTTATATTTGGTAAATTGTTTCACATGAAACATAAAAAAGAGCCCCTTCCTCAGGAAGGGGCAGGCTCGCTTGCGAGCCAGGGATAGGCCGATGAAGAAGAGTTGTTAGAAAAGCCGCCTTCGCAAGACGCCGACAACGCTATAGTTCTCATTGACATGGCTACGCTAGTGCGGGCTATCCCCCTGCCCCCCTTTCAGCGAAAGGGGGGTAACCGCTAGTGCTTCTACCGCTATAGTCACAAACTCCTAATCCCTAGGGCCTAGCCACTAGCTACCAGTCACTAGTCTACCAGTCACCGTTTCATCCCAATCAACGCCTGCAGCAGTTTCTTTACGTCAAAGGGTTTTGCCATGTGCTGGTTCATGCCGGCCCCAAGGCAGGCGGCCACGTCGGTGCTGAAGGCGTTGGCGGTGAGGCCGATGATGGGGATTTTGTGGGCCCGGCCGGTTTCGAGCATACGGATGGAGCGGGTGGCTTCGAGGCCGTTCATGACGGGCATTTGCATATCCATCAAAATGGCGTCGTAGGTGCCTTCCGGTGCTTTCTGGAATTTCCCTACGCAGATAGCCCCGTTTTCCGCCCGTTCGCAGGTGACGCCATACATGGCGAGCAGTTCTTCTGCCACTTCGTAATTCAGGTCGTTATCTTCGGCCACCAGAAGGTGCATGCCTTTGGCGCTATCCAAGGAAATTTCTTCTGTGGGCGCTTCTTCGACTGTTTCCACATAGGGGAAGTCGAAGGACACGGTGAACGCTGTGCCTTTTCCCACTTCGCTTTGCACTTCGATGTGTCCGCCCATGAGGTCCACCAGTTCTTTCACGATGGAGAGCCCCAGCCCGCTGCCGCGGACGTGGTTGACCCTGGTATCCACCGCCCGAGAGAACGGGTTGTACATGTCTTTCATGTAGTCCGGCGACATGCCGATGCCCGTATCGGTGATGCGGTAGACCAGACGGACTTTGTTTGTGCCAGGCAGTTCTTTTTCAAATATTTCCATAGAAATAGAACCGCCTTCCGGGGTGTACTTGATGGCATTGGAAAACAGGTTGGTATAAATCTGCTTCAGATGGAGCCCATCCAAGAGCAGTTGGTCGTGACAAATGGAGTGAATTTGGCACTGGATGTCCAATTTCTTGGTGGAAATGGACTGCAGCATCCCTTCCTGGTAGTTTTCCAGCAATTTTTTCAAACTGGTTTCCTGCACATCCAGATGAAATTTGCCTCGTTCGATACTGGTGAGATCCAGGATGTCATTGACAATTTGCTGCAAGTAGGTGCCAGCCAGTTCGATTTTGTGCAAACTATCCTTCATTTTCACAGGTTCCTGCAGCTGGGTCTTTGCAATGGACGTGAAGCCCCGGATGGCATTCATGGGCGTGCGGATATCGTGGGCCATGCGGGACAGGAAATCGGTTTTCGCCTCATTGGCCCGGTTGGCTTCTTCGGCCAAAGAAATCAGCCGTTCTTCCCGACGCTTGGTTTCACTGATGATGCGGGTCACATAAAGCACATTGGTCAAGTGGCCGGCAGCGTCCCATTTCTTGGCGATGAAACGGGCCTGGTGCCAGTTTCCATCGGTGGCTTTGTATTCCAAAGAAACGGTGTTTTCCTTGCTGAGCCGTGCTGCCAGGGTGGACAAATCAAAGAAATGCATCACATCCTGCTGGTGCTGCGGCACCACCAGCTGCCGGCACAGTTCTTTCAGTTTTTCCGACGCTTTCCCGCTATTTCCTGTCAACCGATGCACATTGTTGTCACTGCGGACTTCATCGTACCAATCTTTCGTCAAATCGATACGGAAAATGGAGTAGTAAATCCGACTGATGGCCGACACGATTTCATTGCTGAGCTGCACTTCCGCCAAGGCCTTCTGCAGTTTTTTCTGGTCCTCTTTTTCCTGCTGGATGATGTCATCGATGTAATGGAACGCCAGCATTACCGTGAAATGGCCGGTATTTTCTTTGATACGAACCACTTGGCCTTCGAAATACTGGTAGCCCCCTGCATTGGGTGTGGTCTGGTAACGGAAGGTGGCTCTGGCTTTATTTTTCAGATTCTTCCGAATTTCTTTGACAGAGAAAAATTTCTTGAACGCCTCTTTGTCACTGACCACGTACGCATCAGCATAGGCGATCATGTTGGGCTCGAAGTCAAATACCTCATTGATCCGCACCCGCTTCATCTGATGGAAATTGGCCACCACGCTCAGTTTCAGCGGACGAAATTTCCCGGTTTCTACATTGAGGCTGTACACGCTGGTGTATTCCTGGCACAGAATTTCCAACATCAGCTTGTCTTCTTCCAGTTGCTTTTCGTTCTCTTTGATTTCCTGCTTCTTATGCTGCAGTTTGCCGCTGGTGATAAAGTTCTGCTTGGCGGCACCCAAGTACCCGCCGATCAGTTTGAGCATGTCGATGAATTTCCCGGACTTCTCGATTTCCGGATTGTCCACACCGATAAAGCCTAACACCTTGCCATTGAAAAACAGCGGGAATCCAATGACAGAATGAATATCCTGGGCCACAAGAAATAGATATTCGCTGGGCATGGTATCCCGCACCGCTTCCGCATCGGAAATTACAATGCTCTTTCCCAATTTAAAGGTCTGCACCCAATAGGGAAAATCACCGGCAAATACCCTTTGCAGCGCATCTTTCTGGGGCGCCACCCCTTCAGCACACCATTCCACAGTGTTGCAGAAAATATCCGGACTTTCCGGCTGGGTTTCAAAAATATAGGCCCGATCGGCTTTGGTATATTTCCCCACCGTTTCCATCAAATCATTCAGAGCCTCCATGACTTCTTCCAAATTCTGGAGATCATTGAGCCTCGTCAACTGGCTGATCATATTTTCCAAAGTGATATCTTCCCTGCTGGTTTTCTGTTCTGCGTTTCCCATAGTCATTCATCCCACTTAATAGCGATTCATTCGCTTTTTTGAAATAATGGAAATAATGCGTCATGCGAAGTGCGTGGTGTTGTTTTGTTAAGGATTGGTCACTGATCATGATTCCACTGGAAATAACAGGTTTCTCAGGTCGCTCAAGATTCTCAGGTTTCTCAGGTTTCTCGAACGTGCCAAGTAACAGTATTGTCTATTGGCCCATCCGACAAACCCTCAGAACCTTCAGAACCCTGAGAACCTTTGCAACAACAGAAATCATCACCTATGACGCTTAACAAAGCAACATGGATACGGCGCACAATTCATAAAGTGCCGCGACTTTTTATATTTTTTAACGTTCCCAAAATGCACACACTTCTCAATTAGAATGTATTTTTTATTATATCATAATCGTAAACTTTATTCTAATGGATTGTCATGCAGGTATGGGCAGCGTAAATTGGCATGATTTCGATAGAAATGATAGGTTGCTGAGGTTTCTCAGGTGGCTCAAGTTGCTCAGGTGGCGTAAGATTCTCAAGGTTCTGAGGGTTCTTAAGGTTCTAAGGGGGCTCGCATGTACTAAGTAACACATCTCGTAAATCGCGTCCCCCCTTGGAGAAGGGGGCCAGGGGGATAGACCCGCTCTGGCGGTTAGCTTTATGAAATTAGCCATTACGACACTATCTCTCATATGGTTTTCCCGCTAGGAGCAGATACCACCGAGTGCGCTTGTTATGTTCATTGCGAAGTATACCGCCAGAGCTACCCCCTCTTGTGTTCTCCCCCGACGGGGGAGATAAACGCTAGAAATGATACCGCTAGAGATTAACATTCACCACTTCTGTCCAACATAGTACCGAACTACTCTACAGTATCATCAAGCACAAATCCCATCGGTCGAAATGACGAATACGGCAAGAGGCACATGCAAGAAGCCCAATCCCCAGGGCCTAGTTACTAGCCACTAATCCCAGTCACCAGTCACCGCTATAGCAAGACGCCTACAACGATATTGTCTTATTTCCTTCCTACCGCTAGTGCGAGCTATCCCCCCTGCCCCCTTTCAGCGAAAGGGGGTATCCGCTAATGCTTCTACCGTTACAGCCCCTACCCCCCAGTCACGAGTCACCAGTCACGAGTCACCAAAACCCCACCAAAAAAGCCGGCCCCCAGGCCGGCTCTTTTTTTATTCCGTCACTACAGACACGTGAACGGTGCTGGTCACCTGCTGGTGAACCCACACTTCTACGTCGTATTCACCGACAGTTTTGATCGGTGCTTTCAGTTTGATATTTTTCTTTTCCAGTTTGAATTTGTACTGTTTTTCCAGTGCTTCGCTGATGTCTTTGCTGGTGACGGAGCCGAAGATTCTGCCGTCTTCGCCGCTCTGGACTTTGATTACCACTTTGACGGTTTTCAGCTGGGATGCCATGATGACTGCTTCGTCGGCAGCCACTTTATCTTTGAATACTTTGGATTCCTGGCGCTGGGATGCGGTATTCAGGTTAGCTTTGGTGCCTTCTACACCGAGACCTTTACGAATCAATACGTTGCGGCCATAGGCATCAGCCACTTCTACAACGTCGCCTTTTTTACCCATTTTCTTTACATCTTGTAAAAGTACTACTTTCATTCTTTTTCCTCCTCTACTTGTTTACGGACTTCTGCTACGAGAGCTTTTTCCGCTATTTCTTTATTTCCATCTTTACCCAGCTGGGCACCAGCCACGGTCAGATGACCACCGCCCCCCAGGGCTTCCATGACCACCTGCACATTGACCGAGCCATCGGACCGGGCGGAGAGACAGAGTCCATTGTCGGTGTGATAGAAAAGGAAGCTCACTCGTATTTCCTTCACTGTCACCAAATAATCGGCAATCTGTCCGGCCAGAACCTGGGAATCTTCCGTGCCGTCCGGACATTCGGCGATGGCGATATAGCCATCTAAGAGTTTCATATGGGCCAGAATTTCTGCTTTGGCCTTGATGAAATGAATATCTTCCGCAAAGAGGCGATGTACCAATTTCGTATCGGCGCCGCAGCGGCGCAGGAAGCTGGCTGCATCGAAGGTACGAACGCTGGTCTGGACGGCGAAATTTTTCGTATCCACCACGATGCCTGCATAGAGGCAGGAGGCTTCCAGTTCGTTCATTTCTTCATTGCCATTATAATACTGTACCAATTCGGTCACCAGCTCGGACGCCGAAGAGGCCGACGGTTCCATGTAGGTCAGAAGGGGCTGCTGGATCATCGAAGCGGCCCGGCGATGGTGGTCAATGACCACTTTCTTTTGGGCCCGTTTCAATATTTCCGGAGCGGCCACCAGGGCCGGGATGTGGGTGTCCACCACGACCACCACGGTCTTGTCGGTGATGAGCCCTTTCGCTTCGCTTTCGTCAATCAAAAGCCCATCGGCCACGCCGCTTGCGGTGATGGCTTCCACCATTTTCTTACAGGTTTCTTTTTCTTTGGACAATACGATGTGGGTTTCCACATGGGACGACCGAGCCAGGTGCGACACGCCTACGGCGGCCCCCAGGGCATCGAAATCTTCATGGTTGTGTCCCATAATGAGCACCGTATCGGCATCGTCGATGATTTCTTTCAACGCCTGGGCTACCACACGGACACGAACGCGGGTGGAGCTCACCGAAGTGGGCGATTTCCCGCCGAAGGCTTTCACATCTTTGCCAATCCGCACGATGGCCTGGTCGCCGCCGCGGCCCAGAGCCAGGTCCAGCGATACCTGGGCTTCTTCAAATTGTTTCGCAAAGGAATCTTCGCTTTGTACCACCCCGATGGACAACGTCACCGGAATGCGATTCACCGTATGAATTTCCCGAACCGCATCGAGAATGTCGAAGTTGCATTCCATCATTTCCAACAGGGCTTTGTGGGAAATACAAGCCACGAAATCGGTGGTGGAATATTGCTTGATGAATCCTGCCTTTTCACTGAACGTAGACAGTACCTTTTCCGTCACATCGGACAGCAGGGACGACCGTTCCACATCGGTCATATCGGCGGTCACTTCGGACACGTTGTCGATACGAATGAGGCAGAACACCGGCCGGGCTTCGTTACATTCCTTCACGGCCACTTCTACGTCGGTGCGATCCATGAAATAGAACACCATGAACGGCGATGTATTTTCTTCCCCAGCGGCTAGGAATTTATGAAATACTCGGAAATAGGTGCCTCCGGCGTGGCAATCGAACCAACCGGTTTTTCCCCAGATTTTGGACATTTTCTGACCCGTAATCAAATCCTGGAACCGAACCCCTTCCTGCACATCCTGACCCATCCAGCCGCGGAATACATCATTGGCCCAGACAAGTTCTTTTTTCTCGTCCATCATGGCAATGCCCACAGGGAGATTCTTCACCGCATAGACCGAACCGGCCGACACGCCGGAAGACAAATCGTCCAAATAGCGCATCAACTTCCGTTCCTGGTCCAGGTCACATCGCTTCACATACAAAATGAAGCCGGTGACGATGATAAAGAACAACAACCCCAGCTGCCAATTCTGACTAGCCAGCATGAGCACGCCGATAATCAAAAGGCCGATGAGAATCCGGGAGGTCTTTTTATATACCCAAATATCACTGAGCATAGTTTCTCTCCTATTCTAGTAGATGTTGGTGACTCACCGCTAACACGGATAAGTGCGTAATGCGTAATGCGTAATGGTGGTAGCGGCGCACAATTCATAAAGCGCCGCAAAATATTTTTTACTCTATCACCAGCATAGTCACTAACGTATAACTCTACTGTTCTTATCCTACTCGAAATGGGGAATGAATGCAAATAGTTTGATTGTTGGTGACTGGTAATTGGTGACTCGTGACTGGTGACTAGGGAAGTCTCGCTTTCACGGGTGTCACAGCGACTAGCTCTTAGCTGCTGGCTCCTAGCCGGTAAAGTTGTTACATTAAGAATTTAAACCAGTTAGCATGATTCTGCTAGAAGTTACAGGTTCTGAAGGTTCTCAAGGTTCTTAGGGTTCTCGAACGTGCCTATAACGGCCAGCATCTCATTTACGGAGCATAAGAACCTTCAGCACCTTCAGAACCCTTAGAACCTTTACCACCAAAAGAAATCATTGCAAATGCCTATTAACAATATGGCTGTTATCCGGCTAGCAGCCAGCAGCTCACAGCTAGTCGCTGTGACGCTGCAGGAAGTAAGCCTATTTCCCCAATCCCTAGAGCCTAGCTACTAGCCACTAGCCACTAGATACCAGCCACCAGTCACCAGTCCACCAGTCACCAGTCACCAGTCACTCAAATCCCCGCTTCTTCCGATAGTTCAATGCCATATCTGCCACGCCCAGGTATACGGTGAAGAGCTGCAGCATAGGAATCCAGATGGAAATGATGAGAAGAATCAAACGGAATCGCTGGAGCACCGGATAGCGGTGGGGCAGCCACCAGAGGGTAGCGATGCCTTGGATCCAGAGGACGAAGTAGCAAAGGGCGCCTACATTGTAGGCCCAATCTTTATAATTTTCTTCCAAGGGAAAATATTGCACCCCTACGGCCAGCAGGAACAGCACCAGGAAAATCCGAGGAAAATGCCAATGGTCCAGCGGCGGGAAGGAGGGGATATCTTTCACGCCCAACCGGCCCAGAATTTTCTTTTCCATAGCCATGCAGCCCCAGGCCAAGACCATAGGAGACACCACGATGGCACTGGGCAAGAGTTTCATCATAATGGAATACATCTCATCGGTTTGTTTTGTCACCTGGTCCAGCTGGTCCCCGGAGTACATCATGGTGGCCATTTCTTTGGACATGTCTTTCATTTGAGAAAGCATATTTCCATTGAGCTCACTCCAGGAAATCCCCATGAGAAGCACCGAGAAAAGTGCATTGAGCGCCAAAGACAGGAACATGACGATCACAATCATGCCAAAAGTCTTGGCAGCGGAAAATTGTTTCTGGTGCCCATAGGCCATGGCAATGCCGGTGACACCAAACATGACGGTCAGATAAAAGGCCATGGTGATGCCGAAGAAAGCGGAATTGAGAATCATGACGCCACTGGTGGCAATGACCGCCCACTTCACCCCTTCCCGAATGCCCAGGTAGGCAATGGGCAGCGGCAGCGCCAACAGTCCTAAGATGGAAATCACCGGTACATAAAATCCCACCATAGAAAGAACCACAGCCAAAGCGGTACACATCCCGGCCAAAACCACCGCATTGGTATCGCCTGCTTTGAAATTGTGCATAGTTTACTCCTTTATTGAGACTCATTGAATGTTTTCCTTATTCTAACATAAAGGCAAGGGAATGCGTAGTGCGAAGTGCGTGGTGCGTAATGAAGGAAGGGGCGCACAATTCATAAAGCGCCCCAATACCCCTTTTATATAAAGTAGGCAGTATCTGTATACGGCCAACTGCCTACTGCTAACTGCTTACTAAACGGCGAGCCTATAGAAACGGACTCCGCGTACAATGAAATCATTCATATAAGAGCAATATGGCGCGCTCGCCGGCCTCCATTACGCACTACGCATTACGCACTACGCATTTCCCGCAAAAATATTTCCCCCACCTCAAGTGTCAATGTGATATAATAATCGGAGCGACTATGGAACGGCTTTTTATTTTTGACATATATTTCTCATATTTTTCAAAAATACTTACAATTGAATAGGAGGTTTTATAATCTTGGCTAAAGCTAGATTACAGATCATTCCCCTGGGAGGCCTGGGGGAAATCGGGAAGAACATGACTGTTTTCCGTTACGGCGACGAAATTATCGTAATTGATGCAGGCATGGCATTCCCGGAAGAAGACATGCTGGGGATCGATATCGTTATCCCCGATTTCAGTTATTTGATTGAAAATAAAGATAAGATCAAGGCCATTTTGATTACCCACGGTCATGAAGACCATATCGGTTCTCTGTCTTATCTGCTCCGTGAAGTTTCCGCGCCGGTTTACGCTACCCGGCTCACCTGCGGCCTCATTGAAGGCAAGCTGAAGGAAGCTCACATCACCAATTATGACTTGCACGTAGTAAAATCCGGCGACGAATTCAAAGCCGGTTTGTTCAAATTCGGATTTTTCCACGTTTGCCATTCCATTCCAGATTCCTGCGGCATCTACCTGCGTACCCCTGTGGGCACCATCGTACATACCGGGGACTTCAAGTTCGACCATTCCCCAGTGGACGGCGAACTGACCGACATGTACAAATTGGCTGAATTGGGCCATCGGGGCGTTCTGGTCCTGTGCGCCGATTCCACCAATGCGCAGAATCCGGGCTATACCCCGTCGGAAGCAGTGGTCGGGAAATCCTTGATGTCCGCTTACGGCGATGCCAGAGGTCGTATCATTCTGGCTACTTTCGCTTCCAACGTATCCCGTATCCAGATGGCCGTCGACGCAGCAGTCGCTTATAAAAGAAAAGTCTGCGTATTCGGTCGCTCCATGGTGAACGTTGTGGGCATTGCGCTGGAAATGGGCTATCTGAAAGCACCGGAAGGCACCTTCATCGAACCGGAAGAACTGAACCGCTACCGGGACGATCGCATTTGCATCCTCACCACCGGCAGCCAGGGCGAACCGATGGCCGGGTTGTCCCGCATGGCCGACGGCAGCCATCGCCAGGTACAGATTCACGCCGGCGATACCGTCATTATTTCCGCGTCCCCGATTCCGGGCAACGAAACCAGTGTAGGTCGCACCATTGACAACCTGATGCGTCTGGGCGCTCACGTAGTGACCAGCACCACCACCCGGGTACACGTATCGGGCCACGGTTCTCAGGAAGATTTGAAAACCATGCTCTCCCTGGTTCGTCCGAAATTCTTCGTTCCCGTTCACGGCGAACACCGCATGCTCTGCAGCCACGCCGAACTGGCTGAAAGTCTGGGCGTAAAGAAACAGAACATCCTCATCGGCGAAAACGGCACCATTTTTGAATTCACCAACCGCAGCGGCAAAATCAACCCGCAGCGCATCCAGGCCGGTCCTGTCTTCGTTGACGGCCTCGGCGTCGGTGATGTAGGAAATATTGTCATCCGCGACCGCCAGCAGCTCGCCCAGGATGGTGTGGTCATCGTGGTCATTGCCCTGGAAAAGGGAAGCAACCAGGTCCTCGCCGGTCCAGACATCGTCTCCCGCGGCTTTGTATACGTTCGCGACAGCGAAGCCCTCCTCACTGAGGCTAGAGAACGAATCGAATCGGTTCTCGACCGCTGCGAAGCCGGCAACGTCACCGAATGGAATGCCATCAAGACACAGATTCGCGACACCTTGGGCAAATACTTCTTCGAACGGACCAAACGCAGACCAATGATTCTGCCGATTATTCAGGAAGTGAAATAAGGCGAAGCCTTATTTCAGTGCATAATGCGAAGCGCGTAATGAAGGTAGCGGCGCACAAATTATATAGCGCCGCAGAGTATAAATAAAAATGACACGTTAAAACGGATAGAGTTATGTTTCACGTAAAACATGACTCTATCCGTTTTTTTATCATCAAAAATATAAAAAGGGGTATGGGGGCGCTTTATAAGTTGTGCGCCCC
>DBLC01000034.1:0-10327 GCA_002297935.1 Dialister sp. UBA734 | reverse complement strand
GCACTTCGCATTACGCACTAATCTTGCACTTGCGGAATACCCTCGCAAAAATCCACGCCGTGGCTGCCGTGAATGCCATGCCAGGAGCGGCGGCGATGAGCATCAGAGTGAGGCCTTTCCCCAAAAGGAAATACATCACCACCCGCGCCAGGGCCGTACCGATGGGGCCGGAGAAGATATAAAAGAGTTTGTTAGAACCAGAAAGGAGCCAAAAGGCACCGACCCCCAAGCGGAAAGACATCTGAATGGCTACATTCAAAATGGTGGCCGTCCCTAAGCCCAATCCAATCAGAGACGCCAGGATCCCAGCGGTGATATATTTCTTGAATCCAAAGACACCGCAAATGGCTACCGCAATGGGCGCCGAAAGCTGAAACTCCGTTCCCGGCACAATACCAGGAATCCGAAACGTACCGGATACGGCGATGAGCACCGCCAAAAGCGCGGTCTCTGTACAATCCACAATGAGTTGACGTTCCTTCGTTATGCTGTTCATGGCTTTTTCCTTTCGTATACTTTGGGTGACTGGTGACTGGTGACTCGTGACTGGTGACTAGTAGCTAGGGATGAGTGGCTAGGTCCTAGGGATTGGGAATGAACCGTTTCAAGTACTTTTAAGTTTGGCGAAATGATCGATGATTTCTTTAGTGAAAAAGGTTCTGAAGGTTCTAAGGGTTCTGAGGGTTCTGAGGGTTCGTCAAACCTGCGAATTGACGCTAGAGATATCATGCACCCATAATCCCCTTCCTCTGGAAGGGGACAGAACATGAGCGAAGCGAAATGTGCCAGGGGATAGCTCGCTTTAGCCACATGAAAACCTTTTCCCTCCGCTCGCTTAGGCGTCCTCTCTAGCGGCTAGTCCAACAACTCTTCTTCCTCTTCCTATCCGCCCTGCCCCCTCTTGTGTTCTCCCCCTTTGCGGGAGAACACAAGAGGGGGGCAGCTCTAGCGAGCTGCATGTTTTTGTTAGATAAGCCGTAACGATAGGATTCTTTAAGCCCTTACCGCTAGTGCTGCTAAGATTTCTCCACTCAGGGGCACATCTCATTTCAATACATATATACCACCTAGCACAAATACGATCGGTCGAAATGACGATGCAATGATACCACTAGCGTCACTTCGCCCATTCGACAACCCCTAAGAACCTTCAGAACCCTTAGAACCTTTTAGTAAAAAATCTGCGGCGCTTCCAAACTATGTTGCGCCGCCACCACCATTTCTCACTTCTAACTTCTCACTGCTTTCCAATGTTTCTTCATCACTTCTGCCGCCCGATCCAACTCCGCCAATGTATGAGCCGCGGTGACGGTGAGGCGGATGCGACTGGTACCTTGAGGCACCGTTGGCGGGCGGATGGCGGAGAGGAGAATGCCTTCTTCCAGGCAGGCTTTGGCATAGGCCATGGTTTTTGCTTCGTCTCCTATGACCACCGGAATGATGGACGTATCACCCGGCAGGAAGGGAATGCCTGCTTCGGTAAGTTTCTGTTTCATGTACGCCGTATTTCTCCGAAGTCGTCCCATGTAGACTTCCGGTTTGGCTTCCAAGCGTCGAAGGGCGGCCAAGGCGGTGGCCCCGGTGACAGCGGAAATAGATGTAGAGAAAATGAAGGGACGAGAGGTATTTCTCAAAAATGCCGCGATTTCTTTGGTGGTGGCGGCGTAGCCCCCTTCGGCGCCCAGCGATTTGGAGAGAGTCCCGACCTGCACATCGATACCGGATGTATGGAAATATTCCGCACTGCCTCTTCCGGTTTCTCCAATGACCCCTACACCGTGGGCATCGTCTACGATGAGGCAGCCATCATATTTCTTTTTCAATCGAAGCAACTCCGGCAGAGTGGCCACGTCGCCGTCCATGGAAAAGACGCCATCGGTGACAATAAACCGCTGCCCGTCGCAAGGCGTTTCGGCCAATTTCTTTTCCAAATCGTCCATGTCAGAATGACCATAGACCACCACGTGGGCCCGAGAAATTCGGCAGCCATCCACAATACTGGCGTGGTTTAATGCGTCGGAGAAAATCACATCGTTCTTATTCGCCAGGGCATAGAGAACCCCCAGGTTCGTCATGTAGCCGGTATTAAAAATCACCGCCTCTTCGGCGTGTTTGAAGTGAGCCAATTCGTTTTCCAAATCGGACAATTCAAACACCGCCCCCGACGTGAGCCGAGCCCCGCCGGAACCGGTACCATATGTAATGGCCTGCCGAGCCGCTTCCATCACCTCCGGCTCGTGGGTCATACCCAGGTAATCGTTGGAATTGAATACAATATATTCCTTCCCATCCCGACGAATCCCCTTAGAAGCCGTCACCATCCGCAGATCCGACACCTGGCGGAAACGGCTTTCTTCTCGTATTTTATTTAATTGGCTAGATATATCATTGAGTTTCATAGGTTCTCCTACTGTGAAGAATACGGATAGATTCCTCAAACATAGTTATTCTTTATGCACAAAGGTTATTATTCAGCTGCTTCCGAAAGCAAACATAGAGAAGCAACGGCTTGTCACAGGGTTATAAAGGTTATGTAAGGTTATGGGTATCCGATAGTTTCATAACCTTTTATAACCCTTATAACCTTTGGGTAAGCCATACACACGCCCTGTTAGAATTTGAAATCAGTAGAATAATAACCTTTCTAATCTAAATTTTTGCGGCGCTTCTAAATTATGTGCGCCGCTACCACCATTACGCATTACGCACTACGCATTACGCACCAATACCGTTTGATTCTGCATATACTCATCATAGGCCTTCACATCGGTGCCGTGTTTGACGAAGAAGACCCGGCCGCCCACGGGATCGCCTTTGTCTTTCATGACCGTGATGCGGCCGTATCCATAGGTTTTGGAGCCCACGTAGCCGGTGACGTAATCCGGGTCATCGGACCAGCAAAGTTCTGCCACCGTGCCCGGACCATAGGCCACTTTCGATGCCAGTACCAAGGCTTCTCTGGGATGATCGCCGCCTAAGCCCTTCGCTTTCATTTGTGATTCGTAGGCTGCCACATCTTCGCAATCCATGTTGCTGCAGCGGACGCCCCGTTCTTTCCGGTCATCCAACCGCTCGCCGGTGAGCGCATCCATCACAATGGCCCCTCGCATGCTGTCGGTCAGCGATTCCAATTCTGCAAATCCATTGTGCACCGCCGTTTCACTGACGCCAATCCGAAGCAGTTCTTTCTTAGCCAATTCCCGTCCTTCTTCTTTGGAATGGGACACCATCTGGTACATCGGAAGCAGTGGACAATACTGGATGCTTTCGGGCTTCACTTCTTCCACCTTGAGCTGAATGAAATCCGCACTGCCCCGTTCATGGGTCCTGGCCCGACGAAGCATGGCCAGCACATTGTTCTCCATTTCTTCTTCCGTCACAATTCTCTCGGCACCAGAAATATGACGCCCCCCGTTCCCATGGACTCCACCCAAACTGGACCGCATTTTGACACTGTACAGCAATTGAAATACTCCCTTTCCTTACAAAAAAGCAATGCGTAATGCGAAGTGCGAAGTGCGTAGTGCGTAATGGTAGAAGGGGCGCATCAAATATATAGCGCCCCAATCCCCCTCTATATAAACGCTCCGCTTCTATATGTAAACTTGCATTTGCAATTATATTTGACAATCAACTCATAAAATTAGCCGAAGCCATCACGCTTCGGCTATAGTTGTAGTTTACTCAGGTTAACCAGTATTTGTCAAGATTAACAATATTGCTGTGTTTACAATGTATTTGATACATATACCATTTACATGGATAAGCAAAGGGGTATTATTCTACTGATTTCAATTCCTTAACAATGATAGGAAAAGGCTACCATCAAGGTTATGACGCTGCAGATTCCGATGATTCAACATACAAAAATACCGCCACGTATACGGTTATAAAGGGTTATTCTCCATACAACATAACCTGTATAACCTTTTATAACCTTGCACATGGCGGTAGTTTGACTTTGTTAAATTTTCGAAATCTGCAGAATCATAACCTTTTACCAGCCCGTTACATGCCGAATGTTACTCACAATGTAACCGCTAGAGTATGCCATCTATCCAGCGTCGACCGGTGGCCTACGCTGATGACGGTAATGCCGGGGAGGGCAACCAGGCGGCCGTAGAGATTGTTTTCTGTTTCTTCATCCATGGCGGAGGTGGCTTCGTCCAGGAAAACCCATTTGGGCTTTCGGAGGAAAATGCGGACGAAGGCCAATTTCTGCTGTTCTCCCAAGGAGAGGATGTGGCTCCAGTCCCCTTCGGTGTCCAGCATGTCTTTCAAATGAGACAAGCCGCACTGGTCCAGCAAGGGTTCCAATGTTTCACGGGAAACATGGTCCGCCGGATAGGCCGCCGCTTCCAAAAGGGTACCCATGGGCATGTAGGGTTTCTGAGGAATAAACATGGTTTCTTCTTTCGGCGGAAGGACCATTTGCCCTTTCGCATAAGGCCAGAAACCCGCCAGCGTCCGGAGCAAGGTGGATTTCCCTTTCCCCGACGGTCCTTTGATGATCACCTTTTCACCCTGGTGAATGGTGCAGTTCATATGGGACAGGAGAATCCGACCGGTGGGCAGTCCTATTTCTACATCATGAAGTTGCAGCGTATCTTGGATTTCCTTCCGCTGCAGCCCCTGCTCTTCCTGTTCCGTTTCCTTATAAATGCTTTCTATATGGCGGTCAAAGGTGAGCAGTCGTTCCGCGCAGGACTGCCATTCCGCCAAGGAAGCGTACACGTCCACGAAATACGACATGGATTCCTGCACTTTGCCAAAGCAGTTGGCTACCTGCATGAGGCCGCCCAGGGAAATACTTTTGGATAGATACCGCGGCGCCGCCACTACGAAAGGAAAAATGATGGCAATCTGCCCGTAGGAATTGGTGAGCCAGGACAGCTGTTTTTGTTTCTGGATGATGTAGAGGGTATTCACTACCAATTTTTGGAATCGATGGCGCAGAATCCCATTTTCCCGGGGTGCCCCTTCATAAAAGGCCACACTTTCCGCAGTCTCCCGAAGCCGCACCATGGCATAACGGAAGTTGGCTTCCAGTTTCTGCTGCACCACATTGAGGGCCACCAGCCGATGCCCCACGCGGTGGGTAATCCAAGTGCCCACAATGGAATAGGCCAGGGCGGTCCACACCAAGTAGCCGTACACGTGGTATTCGCTGTCGCCCACCATAAAGGCCAGCGGTTCCGACAGGCCCCAGAGCACAAAGATGAAGCAGAAAATGGTGGTGATGGCTTTCAACAGCCCCGACATGAATGACAGCGTGCGGGATGTAAATAAATTGATATCTTCGGAAATACGCTGATCCGGGTTATCCGCTTCCCCTTTGGAAAACATTTCCATCCGGTAGTACATATCGTGGGCCGTCCAACGAGACAAATATTCCCGGGTCATCCACTGCCGCCACCGCAGAGACAACTTCTGCTGCAAGTAGTACCCATAGACCGCAAAGGCAATGTGCGCAAAAGCCAGGCCGGTAAATTTCAAAAGCCCGTGATACACCGCGTCGCTGTCATAATTCTGCAAAGCACTGTAAAATTCATTGAACCAGTCATTCAAGAGCAACGTCATGTACACCGCCGCGATGGTGAGAAGCACAATGCCCGCCAAGTACGCATAGGCACTTTTCTTCTCCTCCGACTGCCAATACCGCGCGGTCAGATGAAATAGAGATTTCAAAAACGATCCATTCCATGTGGTAGATTTCATAAAAACTTCCTTTTCGTAACCCAAAGAGACAAGTTGTATGTATTATACTACATGCGAAAAGGGTTATACGATGCGGACATAGGATTTTCTCATAAAAAAGGATACCGCTTGGCTAAGGGTTATTGTTCTGCTGATTTCTTTACCCAACAAAGAAATCATACCGCCTGTCAAAAGGTTAAAAAGGGTTATGGGAATACCGGAATCCCATAACCCTTTCATAACCTTTTAACCCAGTCACAAGCCCTAAAACCACTTTGTTAGATACAATAAATCAGTAGAACCATAACCCTTTTCTCTCATGTTTCCCGTGAAACATACCTCTAGCCAATTCCATTGTCTAACCCCCAGTCACCAGTCACGAGTCATCAGTCACCTAATTGAGCAAAAACATATACAGAGGAATAAAGAAAACGCCCAACGCCAAAGACACGCAGTTGATGGTGGTGGAGTATTCTGCATCAGCGCCAACGGAATAGGCCAGGATGGTCATGTTCGTCATGGCGGGCATACCGGCCTGCATGAGGAACACTTTGGACGACATATCGGACACATGAATCCAGGGCAGCAGCAGGAAGAGGCAGAGCGGCGACAGGATGAAGCGACCAAACATGGCCCCCACCAGTTCTCGGTCGAAGTGAATGGTGGACAGCGGAATCTGGCTCATCTGCATACCGATCACGATGAGTGCCATCGGCGTCGCCATGCCACCTACATATTTCATAGCCGTCAGAGCAAAATGAGGAAGCGGCACATTGAGAAGAAGCAAAATGACGCCAGCCAAGAATCCCATCAGCGGTGGAGTCCGTAATTTCATCAGCATTTCTTTCAAAGTGAAATGGCGCTCCCCACCGGCGTCCTGCACAATCAGATACGCCCCCAGGCCCCAGAACATGGCCGTATTGGCGATGTAGTACAACATACAAGACGGCACGCTGGATTCGCCGAAAAGAGCCACATTGACCGGCAAACCGATAAAAATCGCATTGGCGATGCAGCAGGTGCAAATAAAAATCCCCCGCCGTCCCTTGCGGATATGAAGCAACGCCGCCAAAAGCCGTCCTGCCAGGTAAGCTACAAAAATAGACGCAAAAGGCAAAAGCAAATCCGGCGCCGTGGCAATCAGCTCCTCATGGGTGAAATTGGAATACAGCGAATACACCATCAAAGGCGGGAGCGCCACCGTCATGGTGAGCTTCGTCAAATCCTTCCCGGCATTCTCCCAGAACCAGCCCTTCTTGTTCAAGAAAAATCCCAATCCAGCGATGAGTACCACTTCAAAAATTCCCGACAATCCTTGTAATATAGCGTCCATACGATTCTCCTTCATGAAATATTGTCATGTTTCACGTGAAACATTCTGTATAGGTGACTGGTGAGTAGTGACTCGTGACGGGGAATGAAACATCCCAGTCACTAGTCACCAGTCCACTAGTCACCAAAATCTCTTGTTTCTTATAGTATATCTGATTTATACTTATCATAGAAATAGAAATATCATGTGAAACTTATGCGAATTCTATATAGGTTGCTCAGGTTACTTAGGTTTCTCAGGTTTTTCAAATGTGCTGCTAACCGTAATCGTCATTTCGACCGATGGGATTTGTGCTTTGTGACATAACAGATTTGAAACGGGATGTGTAAGAGAGTTTTCGTTATCCTGAGCGTAGTCGAATGACTCGCAGCACCAGCGGGAAGGGCTTGATGAATCAGGTCATTACCGTTTATTTCTCTTATGCATGCCAGAAGCAGCAAGACATAATCATCAATTTATCTCCCCCTTTGGGGGAGAACATAAGAGGGGGCAGCTCTAGCAAGCTGCATCGCTTTGTTGGACGGAACATGATGGTAAGATTCTTTAAGCCCTTACGCTGGTGCTGCAACATTCTCCACTCAGGGGCGCATCTCATTTCAATACATCTATACCATCTAGCACGAATAGGATCGGTCGAAATGACGGTCACGGCTAGTGGCACGATCAAGAACTAACTCCCCGCTACTGCCAGACGCCTACACCGATTTTCTTACAAACATTTTATATCGCCAGTGCGAGCTATCCCCCTGCCCCCTTCCAAAGGAAGAGGGTAGCCGCTAGTTTCGTTACCGCTAACCCAGTCACCAGTCACGAGTCACTAGTCACTAGTTACCAAAAACAGAAAGGAGTCCCATGAATACCGAATTTCTCCGACACTTCATTGCCATCGTGGAGAGCGGTGGATTCAACAAAGCCGCCAAGACGTACCACATCGCCCAGCCGGCCTTGACCCGGCAGCTGCAGATTCTAGAAAAAGAATATGGTACCGCCCTCATCGAACCCCGGCGAGGCAGTCACAGTTTGACCCTCACCGAAGCAGGATGGATTGTGTACCGACAGGCGAAGCAAATCTGCGATATGGAAGACCACACCCAAGCGGAATTGACCGCCCTCTCGGCTGGCCTGTCTGGAACCCTGCGGCTCAGCATCGCCCCGTCCTATGCGTCGTGGCTCATATCGGATATTCTTCCGCCGTTTCACCAATCCTATCCAGACCTATGTTTCCGCATCCGCGAATCCTATCATCTTACGTTGGTGGAAGACGTGCGGCAAGGGCGCTCCGAAATCGGCATCGCCAATGCCCCCCTGCCGGACCCGTCCCAATTCACTATTTTGAAACAGACCCCATCCTCTCTCTTGGCAGCGGTGCCGAAATCCTTTGCTGCCCAGCCGGACGACATCCTTTCCCTGCTGGCCCGCCGCCCCATCGCCGTGAGCCGCAGTTCCGAAGATATTTTCCGCACCCTGGCGGCCACTTGGCACATCCAACCGGATATTTTCTACTCCGTGGATACCCGCACCTCCTCGTTGCGCCTAGCCAGAGAACAACTGGCCATCGCCATTCTCCTGGACCAGAAAGAAACCGACGCCTCCGAAACGGTGGATTTCTATCCCCTGCCCACCCCGGACATGTCCATCAGCCAAACCATTTTCTGCCTCAAAAACCATCGGCTCTCCAAAGGGATGGAGAAATTCGTTCACGCCCTGTGTCCGGAGGCGGACATGGTATAATAGATTTGGTATTTATTTCGCTATTATGAAATAGTGCGGCATACGAATGGCATATAAGGTTATTAGTCCGCTGCCTGCTATTTCTAACATAGAACCATACCGGCCAGTGACAAGGTTAAAAAGGGTATAAAGGGTTATACGATTCCGATAGTTTCATAACCTTTTTAACCTTTTATAACCTAGCATCACACGGTCTGGTTGATTTGTTAGAAAAACGTACTCTGCAGAACAATAACCTTATATATTTGGGGCGCTTTATGAATTGTGCGCCCCTTCCACCATTCCGCACTACGCATTTCGCACTACGCATTCCATTCCCCGCTATCGTCAAAGGAGACACTCTCATGCTCATTCCCTATTCCGCTCCGGCTGAAACATTTGCCCATGAAATAGAAATCAAAAAATCCATTTTCATCACCCACATCATTCCTGTCACTTCTGAAGAAGAAGCCCAGGAGCAGCTCGCTGTATTTCGCAAGAAATACAAAGACGCCACCCATAACTGCTACGCCTGGCGACTAGGCACGGAGCGGATTCTGGAGAAATCCAGCGACGATGGGGAACCCCAAGGTACCGCCGGACACCCCATGCTCCACGTGCTACAGATGAAAGAACTGACCAATGTGCTATCCATCGTCACTCGCTACTTCGGCGGCATCAAGCTGGGCGCCGGCGGGCTCACCCGGGCCTACAGCTCGTCCCTGGCAGACACGGTCAAACTGGCTCCCATCGTGAGATACACCCCCTATGAGAAATACATCCTCACCCTGCCCTACACCGCGGTCGGTGCTTTTGAGAATTATATCAAAGATACAGATATCCGCGTCGAAGATCGCTCCTTCACCGACAAAGTGCAAATCACCTACCTGACCCTTCCAGAAAATGCAGCCAAACACGAAAAGACCTTCACCGATATGACCGGTGGGAAAGCGGAACTGGAAAAAGTAGATGAAGTGTATGTGAAAATAGCAGTGACTAGTGACTAGTGACTGGTAGCTAGGGATTGGGAGATATGTTGTTAGTTGTTAGTTGTTGGTTGTTGGTTTACTCACCAAGAACTTTGAAAACAACTCGCCTTGAAGAAAACATCATTGGTTTAGGGGGTAAGGTTTGACTGCTAATCGCAAACCCTAAACCAATGAGATTATGCATTGGTGCAGAATGTGTAGCAAGAACTCGGAGCATAACCCCAACACCAAACAACAAAAAAGAGATTCTATGAAATTGAAATATTTCGTAGAATCTCTTTTTTCTGTTGATTAATGTACCGAGTCCCTTGGGACCAACTTACCACAACAAAAGTGACATTGGTTTAGGGTTTAATTGCTAACCGCAAACCCTAAACCTTAAACCCATGACGTTTTGCCTTTGTGCAGATTGTATTGAAAGAACTCGGTACGTAGTGGCTGGTCATTAATTCACTTCTTTCAGCAGTAAGGAACTAAATGAGCGATTGTTGTTGGTTGTTAGTTGTTGGTTGTCTGGCTCCAAACAACTAACAACCAACAACAATGAGTGCAAAGGTATTTTCAGGATAGCTCGTATTTCTATGCATTTGATTTCCAA
>DBLC01000035.1 GCA_002297935.1 Dialister sp. UBA734 | reverse complement strand
GGTTACATAGGTCGCTCAGGTTACTCAGGTTATAACCATCCTGAGAAACCTGAGTAACCTAAGCAACCTGAGAAACCTCATACAAAGTGACACAGGCGGAAGACGTAGGAATGACACCAGTCGATATCAGAAGCTGCGTGGTGCCGCATTCACCTTGGCCTCATCCCAAGCATGACACGTAACCACCGGGCTTCCGTTGCAACGGGACATAGCTGTTTGTTATTCGCTGTAGGCTGTATGGTGACTATTCGTATTCGGAAAGGGGTATTATTCTACTGATTTCGATGGATGTTAGGAAGCAAGATGCCGCCATCATAAAGGGTAAAAGGTTATACAAGGTTATGCAAAATCTCCGGAGTCACATAACCTCATATAACCTGTATAACCCTGATGCTAGCGGTAATCCGCTTATAGTCTCTTACCGATTCAGCAGAATAATAACCTTTTCAAAAATCCCATTACCATGGTAATGATTGATTTTCTTCTCCGTTCATCCCTCTACTTTCCATGGAAAGCAGAATTGCCCGAAAGGGAACTTGATAGATGATTTCAAACTTCTTTAAGAGAGGTTTTGTTTACCATACACAAAAACATGTTGTTAGTTGTCGGTTGTTAGTTGTTGGTTTGCCTACCGAGTCCTTTGATGACAATTTGCTGATGAGAAAGAGGCATTGGTTTAGGGGGTAAGGTTTAAACAACCCCCTTAACCCGAAAACCTTAAACCAATAAGGTTTTGCATTCGTATGAATTGTGCTATATGAACTCGGAGCGTAAACCTATAAACCAACAACAGACAACCAGCAACAATATTTCTTACGAAAGGAAATACTATTATGAAAACTCTGAAACTGACCTTTGCTACTGCTGGAAAAAGAAACTATGTCCTCAATATCGAAAATGCCAAGGACGATCTGACCTTGGACGAAGTGAAGACCCAGGCTGCCAAATTGATGAAAGTCCTGATCAATCGCAGCGGTGCGGAACTGACCGAACTCATCAAAGCCGAAGTGACCACCGCTTCTACTACGGAATTGCAGTAATCGAGATGGGTTTATCGACCGAGTTCATTACTTTCAATGAGCAAAATGCTATATCCCATTGGTTTTGGGGTTAAGGTTTAATGGGTGCCCTAAACCCTAAACCACAAACCAATGAGGTTCTGCTTTTCTGCGAATTGTCAAAGCAGAACACGGGAAATAAACCTACAACAACCAAGCATATATGAAAGGATGTACAAAATTATGACTACCACAAAATCTATGATCGATAAAAAACTCCAGGTTCGTTTTGAAAACGGCGTGACCAGCACTGGGAAAGCGGCTGTGAAAACCATCAGCTTTTCCAATGTAAAACTCACCGCCAGCGATGAAGAAATGATGGACGCCGGCCTGGCCTATACCGCCCTGACAGCAGAAACCCTCTCTGGGGTACGCATGACCGATGTGTACGATCTGAACCAGGAAGAATAAGCGAGAGAGCCGTTAGCTTTGCCCGCTAGATGGGCAAAATCCCCTGTGGAATATTTCCATGGGGGATTTTTTATATGCAAAATAAATAGCTAACAACAGTGAATGCAAATACCTTTGCCCTATGGGTTTAAGGTTTACTTTCCGAGTCCATTATTTTCAGATGGTAGGTCAGGAAAGTGTCGTTGGTTTAAGGTTTAATATAAGCTTCAAAAAAGTGAATGACTTGCCACTAAATGCACCAATAGACGCTACAGATGATACCGCTTTTCTTACCAGTGAGAGGGGACGGGATGTGTGAGGTTCTACGGACCTATCATTGGTATTTACGTGCTAGCGTCAATGTAAAAGTATTTCCAAGGGGGAAGGAGTATGTTCTTGCATGTAAACCCTAAACCTTAAACCCTTAAACCCCGCCGTGCGAAGTGGTCCTCATGGTTTCACCAGTCGTATTGTGCTATAATCCATTCTAGATATATGGTCTTTAGGGAAGCGCTGATTCAGTCCGTGTTTCCCTGGCAAGGAGATACGCTATGGATGACGAATACAATCGTTCAGAGGAAACGGACGCACCGGACGAGAAACTGGAATGTATCAAAAAGAAACTTTACCATTTGCAGCTTGACGTCGATCAGTGCCTGATCTGCGCGGAAGGGTATCAGCCGAAGAATGTGATGAATTTCTTTCAGCATAAAAGAGCGTGGCTGGCCACTTTGCATGAGGTGGCGAAAATGGTGGCGCAATTGGAGCCGGAAAAACAGCCGCAGGGGGCGAATTATTTGGTGGCGGCCTATTATCATCTGGGAACCTCTTGTTCCTGGACAGAAATGTGGCATTATTCTTACGCCATACTAAGAGAAGGACTACCTTTTGCGCAGAAGGCAGGAAACGGAAAGGCCCTGGCTCGCTATGTGAGGGAAATGAACTATTACGCCAATGGTCCTAGGATGACGCTGCCGATGTTGGATTGCCGGACCGTGGCGGAATTGGATGCTTTGTTAAAAGCAGAAAGTGCCGTCGGCGATGGGTCCCCTAAGGAAACAAGCCATAGGACTTCTGGAAATACTAGCGATGCGGCCCCTAGGGAAACGGGCCGTGCGGCTCGTAGAAATGTTGGTACTGCGACCCGTAGGGAGACTGGCAGCGCCCATGAGGAGAAAAAGGAAGATCATGGCTGCTTGTTGAAACTCCTTGGGGTGATTGTTTTTATTGCTGTTCTGTGGCTTCTGTGAAGGGTGACCGGTGAATTAAACTTTCGTAGCAGGCAAATCTCTTGGCTTGGGTTTAAGGTTTATGTTCCGAGGCCATTATTTGCAAATGATAGGGCATGAAAGTGTCGTTGGTTTAGGGTTTAGATACAGAATCACAAACTACAAACCTTAAACCATGGTGATAACGAAATCATATCGGCTGGTATAAATCGTTTATTTCACAGTTTCCCTTGAATTGGCATGATACAATGAAAGAAATGGGTAGAAAGGGAGACGTGTCACTATCTTGCGAATTTCCTTAGACGAATTGAGACAAATACCGAAAAACAAGATTCTTGTATTTGACCTGGAGCATACGGCCATAGAAAATCCGGAGCTGCTGGAATTTTCCGCGGTCTGGGCCGATGGTCGATTGGCCATGAATAGCTATGTGCGGCCTCTGCACGCGAAAGAGTGGCCCCACGCCATGGAGGTGAATCATATCACGCCGGCCATGGTGGCCCATGCGCCGACCATCGACGTGGTGGGTCCGCGGATTGAGGCGCTTTTGCAGGAGGCCCTGGCGATTGTGGGGTATTCCTATTGGAACGATTTTTCCGTATTGGAAAAGAATGGCGTCGCGATCCCGGAAAAGACCGTGCTGCCCCGGGTGGATGTGTCGATTCCTTTTTCTGTGGTGTATAGAAACCATGTGCAGGATGAGGGAAATTATAACCAGCGGAAACTTTCTATTTGTGCGAAATATTACGGCTTCACCAGTGAGAATTGGCATGATTCCATGACCGACGCGGTGGCCACGGCTTATTGCTTCAATCGGATGCTCCTCAATGGGGACATCGTTCTGACCGTGCCGAAGAAGAAAAAGAAAACGCCCCCTTGTCCACTGCCGGGGAAGTCTCATGGGCGGACCAAAGAACAGAGCCATCGCTTGACCATCAAACGGCGGGAACGTCGGAAACGGGCGAAGGCGAGAATGAGGATGGCGAAGGGAATGAGGAAGTAGGGGGAGCAGATGGGGTATGATTCTACCGTTTGCTTTAGAGTAACAATTTCCATATACCGCCTGTCACAGGGTTATAAAGGTTAAAAGGGGTATGAGATTTCCGATAGTCTCGTAACCCTTTTTCTCTTTTTTGATTTGCTGGAAATATAACGATTCGTCGTATTGTCATTTCGAGCGTGGCGAGAAGAGCAGCTCTAGCGAGCTGCCGTGAACTGTGTCATCAAGCCCTTGCCGCTGGTGATGCGAGATTTCTCCACTCAGGGATCCAAATCCATTTATACCTTTTTATCCCTTT
>DBLC01000154.1:31732-47909 GCA_002297935.1 Dialister sp. UBA734 | reverse complement strand
CAAGTTGCACTTGCAATTTAGGGAAAGAAAATAATTTCATTTTTCCTTTTATGATAGCTGAAAATCTTGGGGGAATAATAACAAGGGGGATGAGTATGCTTATTCTTGCTTCTTGCGGTATCCTCATGAGCATGCTGATCGGTTTTTGCTTGCTCTTGCCGGACCTACTACAGATTATGGTTGTCATCGCGGTGGCTATCAATTTAGCCTATCGCCTGATAAAGAAGGGGTTGCTCTTTATTTATGGAAAAATAGTGGCATGGTGGAAACGGTAATATAAAATAAAAATCACCACTTGGTTTCAATTCCTGCTTCCTACTTTTTAGGGGCTTGTTGGAGAACGGTGGCAGTTGGAGCGGTAAAGGGGAAGGGTGAAGATGAGTGATGTATATTTACCAAAATCCTAAGTTGAAAGAACTGGCGAGAAGGCTTCGTCAGGATCCAACACCACAAGAAGAACTTCTTTGGAATTCTTATCTGAAACATTATGAGCCGCAGATGTATCGGCAGTATGTGATTGGAAATTATATTGTGGATTTCTTCTGCCGTAAGGCAGGTCTTGCTATCGAAATCGATGGGATGCAGCATTATACACCACAGGGAATGACCCATGATGAAAAACGGACTATCTATATAGAGCAATATGATGTATTGGTAGTACGGGTGACCAATTTTATGGTAGAAAGAGATTTGGAAAACGTTTGTCAGTATATAGATAACATGGTGCAAGAACGACTAAAGCGATTACAGAAGAAACGGAAATAGCGAGATGAAATGTATCAGTTGGAACGGTATGCGGGAAGAGTGAAAGAAGCGAGTTCATGACAACGTGGCCCCTTGGAGAAGGGGCGGCGAAGCCGGGGATAGAAATGGCCCGAAGGGACATATTTCTGCAGGGGCGGAAAGGGCGAAAAGAGAGATGTAATGGCTAGTCTCTCAAGGAATGGAAAACGATAGAGCGGTCTATCCCCCTGGCCCCCTTCTACAAGGGGGAACGCGGTTTGTGGATTATGTTAGCTGGTGTGGTGTATGGGAAGAGTGAGAGAAGTGTATTTATGCCAATATGGCTCCTTTATCCAAGGGGGAACGCGATTGCTGGAATGTATCAACTGGTGCGGTATACAGGGAGATTGAGAGAAGCATATTCTTTCTTATTTTCACAATAAAAAAGACCGAGATTTCCAAAGAGGAAACTCGGTCTTTTTGGTGCGAGCGAAGGGACTCGAACCCCCATGCACAAGGCGCAGGATCCTAAATCCTGTGCGTCTACCAATTCCGCCACGCTCGCATGAACTGACGAATACTATTATACTGGTTCTGTCAGTTTCGGTCAACTAGGAAAAGCAGTGAGGAGTGAGGAATGGTGGTGGCGGCGCAATATATAGAAAGGGGTATCATCGATGAGATGTTTTATTTCATGTATCATTTAAGCGGATGACAAAAGGTTATGATTCTGCGGCATTGGATCGCTTAACAAAGAGAAATACCGCTTCCGTTGGGGTTATAAAAGGTTATTGGAATGGTTTTGAGCATGGATAACCTTTTATAACCCTTTATAACCTGGATGCAAGCGGTATTTTTCTTTGTTAGATATTCAATTCAGTAGAATGATAACCTTTGGTTAGCCTTTAAATGATAAATGAGATAAAAGGATTCACTTCAATTCCGCTGTGCAATGGGGGCAACGGGTGGCGTCGTCGGCGATGACTTCTTTGCAGTACGGGCATTTGCGTGCTTCTTTCGGGGCCGGTTTCGGGAAGAAGCGGTTGATCTGTTTGATGGCGATGAAGATCACGAAGGCGATGATGAGGAAGTCGATGACCGCATTCAGAAATTCTCCGTAAGCGATGACCGGGATGCCCAGTTCTTTGGCTTCTGCCAGGGTAGAAACCGGGGTGGTGCTGAGGGGGAGAAATAGGTTGGAGAAGTCGATGCCGCCCATGAGGTAGCCCAGCGGTGGCATGATGATGTTATTTACCAGGGAGGACACGATTTTCCCGAAGGCAGCGCCAATAACAACGCCTACTGCCATGTCTACTACATTGCCGCGGAGGGCAAAATCTTTGAATTCCTTGAGCATACTCATGATACATTCTCCTTTCAAGGTCAATAGAAATCATTTCCATTATTTTAGCACAGGTTAGTGACTCGTGACTAGTAATTAGTAATTAGTGACTAGTGACTGGTGACTGGTGACTAGGGGTTAGTGTCTAGGCCTTAGGGATTGGGAAATAAGGTAAGGATTTGAGCTAGTAAGCATGATTTCGTTAGAAGTTATAGGTTCTCAGGATTCTCGAATGTTCCTATAAACGCTAGCGTTATCATCGCATTTGAGGAACGTAAGAACCTTAAGAACCTTTAGAACCCTGAGCAACCTGAGCTACCTAAAAAAATATGACATTGCTTTTTTCATACCGGCTATGATACATTCATAAGTAGTATTTCCTTTTCTGGGAAGGAAATGGGTGACTGGTGGACTGGTGACTCGTGACTGGAAATAAGTTTTCTTAGTCACCAGTCACTAGTCTATCAGTCACCTTTGGTAAAAAAGGAGGAAGCTTTATGTTGAAAAAAAGAGTCGTAGGCGTAGTAGGTCTGGGCCATGTAGGGGCTCATGTAGCATTTTGTCTGGGTATGATGGGGATCGCTGATGAAATCCGTCTTTGTGATTTGAAGGAGTCTAAGGTCATCAGTGAATGTCAGGATTTGAATGATGCGGTGATGTACATGCCCAATCATTCTGTTTATAAAATCGCAGATTACGCTGGATTGGCCGATTGCGATATCATTGTCAATGCGGTAGGGGACATCACCCTTTGTGCTACCGGTAACCGAGATGATGAATTGGAAAATAGTGTGCGCCAGGTGGCCGATTATGTGCCGAAGGTCATGGCGGCCGGTTTCAAAGGGATTTTTATTTCCATCACCAATCCTTGTGATGTGATTGCTCACCTGATTCAGAAGCTCTCCGGTCTGCCGCGGGGACGTGTCATGGGCACCGGTACGCTGCTCGATTCGTCCCGCTTGATTCATGCCATTTCTGACCAGACGGGCCTGGATTCTCGGGGGTTCTTCGCTTTCATGTTGGGCGAACACGGGGCGTCTCAGATTGTGCCGTGGTCTCTCATCAATTTCTATGGCAAATCTCTGAAAGATATGGAAGAGGACCCGCGGTTTGTTTTCGATAAGGATAAAGTGCAGGAAACAGCCATCAAGGGCGGTTGGGTGACCTATAGCGGCAAGTTCTGCACCGAATACGGCATCGCTTCCGCTGCAGCTACCCTGGTTCGCACGGTGCTGCACGATGAGAAACGCATTCTCCCTTGCTCCGTAGAATTGGACGGCGAATATGGCGAACACGACGTATTCTGCGGCGTGCCTGCCCTCATTGGCATCAACGGCGTGGAAGAAGTAATGGAATATCCATTGACTGAAGAAGAAATGGCGAAGTTCAAAGCCTGCCTGGCCATGATTCATAAAAATATCGAAAAGGGAAATAAGGTGCTGGGCGAGTAACGGTTAGATGTCATTAGCGATGCAACGGGATGGTGGAGAAAGGTTATACTCTATGATTCCTGTGGTGGCAATTGGTATGTCATACGGTTAACTAAAGGTTAAACGGGTTATATCAGGTTATGTGGTAAGAACGTAACCTGATATAACCCGTTTTTATATTGCTTGCTTCCAGTTGTTGGTTGTTGGTTGTTAGTTGTTTGGGGCCAGACAACTAACAACTAATAACCAACAACAATCGTTCATCCGATTCTTGGCTATTGAAAAAGTGAATTAACGAGCAGTCACTACGTATCGTCATAACCTTTTATAACCTATTTCCTAGCGGTCAAGTCGTATGTTTAGCTATTGGGCGAGGCAGAATAATAACCCTTAGTCAAGCCGCAATATCGAGTTGTTAGAAACAAGGAATCAACAGAATAATAACCTTTTTGTAAAAGATATGAAAGATAATAGAGCTTACACGCTGATAAATGATGAATTGATAATAATGAATCAAAAGAATTATATCTAAAGATGGATTAATCTCAATTAATGCATATTTTCAAATAAATAAGTATCCTATTTATTTCATTTATTGAAACGATAATTGATACTAATTTATGTGGGGCTATTGAATTTGTGGACTACAGTTAGTACAATGATATCATATGACGTGGCATAAGAGGCGTCTATGTGAATTGGTTAACTGGTGACTAGTGACTGGTGACTGGTGACTGGGGGATTTCTAATCCCTAGTCCCTAATCCCTAGCTACTAGTCACTAAAAAGTGCACCGGCGGTGCATGACATTTATGTAAGGGAGAATTGTATGAGACGTATTCATAAGGTACTGGTCGCCAATCGTGGCGAAATCGCTATTCGAGTATTCCGAGCCTGCAGTGAATTGGGGATCCGCACCGTAGCTATTTATTCCAAGGAAGATATCCTGTCTTTGCACCGCAACCGGGCAGATGAAGCCTACCTGGTAGGCGAAGGGGACAAGCCGATTGACGCTTACCTGGATATCGAAGATATCATCCGCATTTGTAAGGAACACGACGTAGATGCCATCCATCCTGGCTATGGTTTCTTGGCTGAAAATGCGAAACTGGCACAGCGCTGCGAAGAAGAAGGCATTATTTTCATCGGACCGAAGGTAGAACACCTTATCATGTTCGGCGATAAAGTCAATGCTCGTATCCAGGCGGAAAAAGCGGGCATTCCGATGATTCCAGGCACCAAGGGCGCTGTCCATGATTATGCAGAAGTGAAGGCGTTTGCTGAGAAATATGGCTTCCCTGTGATGATCAAGGCTGTCAATGGCGGCGGCGGACGCGGCATGAGAAACGTAGACCGCATGGAAGACTTGGAGGAAGCCTACAACCGTGCTCGCAGTGAAGCCAAGATGGCTTTCGGCGATGATGAAGTCTATGTAGAACGTTGCATCATGAACCCGAAGCACATCGAAGTACAGGTCATGGGCGATGAACACGGCAATGTGGTTCATCTCTTTGAACGTGACTGCTCCATCCAGCGCCGTCATCAGAAAGTCATCGAAATGGCTCCGGCATGGTCTCTCCCGCAGGAACTTAGAAATAACATCTGCATGGCTGCTGTAAAGCTCATGAAGAATGTACATTACCTGAATGCTGGTACTGTAGAATTCCTGGTGGACCAGGACGAAAAGCATTTCTATTTCATCGAAGTCAACCCGCGTGTCCAGGTAGAACATACCGTCACCGAAATGATTACCGATGTGGATATCGTAAAGAGCCAGATTCTCATTGCTGAAGGTTATGCGCTGGACGGACCGGAAATTGCTATCGGCCAGCAGAATGAAATTTGGTACAAAGGCGTAGCTATCCAGTGCCGTATCACCACCGAAGACCCACAGAATAACTTCATGCCTGATACCGGCAAAATCATTGCGTACCGCAGCGGCGGTGGCCCTGGCATTCGTCTCGATGCCGGCACCGCTTATGCAGGGGCTGTCATTACCCCTTACTATGACTCCCTTCTGGTTAAGGTGACCGCCCATTCCCTGCATGCCAAAGACACCATTCACAAAATGCTTCGCTGCCTCAACGAATTCCGTATTTCCGGCGTGAAGACCAATATTTATTTCCTGCAGAATATGCTTCGCACCAGAGATTTCCAGGAAGGCCTCTGCGATGTCAACTACATCGATAGAAATCCGTGGCTCCTGCAGGAACCAGATATGATTTCTGACCGCGGCACGAAACTCCTGTCCTACATCGGCGACATCACCGTCAATGGCTATGCCGGTGCCGGTCATCAGGAAAAACCGGACTTCGCTCCGCTACCCGTACTGGATGCTGGCAAGATGGAACCACCGAAAGGCACCCGTCAGCTTCTGGACGAACTGGGACCGGATAAATTTGCGAAATGGGTCATGGATCAGAAAGAAGTTATGTTCATGGATACCACCTATAGAGACGCTCATCAGTCTCTTCTGGCTACCCGTGTGAGAACCCATGACATCATGAATGCCATTCACTACACTGCTTGCCACGTACCGCAGCTGTTCTCCTTCGAAAACTGGGGTGGCGCAACCTTCGACGTTGCGTACCGTTTCCTGGACGAAAGCCCATGGGAAAGACTCAGACAGATGAGAAAAGCCGCTCCGAATATTCTCTTCCAGATGCTGACCCGCGGCGCCAACACTGTTGGCTACACCAACTATCCAGAAAATGTGGTTCGCCACTTCATTGACCAGGCAGCAGACAATGGCATCGATGTATTCCGTATTTTCGACTGCTTGAACCAGCTGAACCATATGACCGTCACCATTGACGAAGTTCGTAAGAAAAATAAAATTGCCGAAGCTTGCTTCTGCTACACCGGGGACATCATGGACCCGAACCGCCAGAAGTATTCTTTGAAATACTACACCGACCTGGCGAAAGAAATGAAGAACGCCGGCGCCAACATTATCGCCATCAAAGATATGGCAGGCCTCTTGAAACCAGAAGCGGCTTATGCTCTGATTTCTGCTCTGAAAGATGCGGTAGACCTTCCGATTCATCTTCACAGCCATGAAGGCGGCGGATGCACCCTGTACTCCTACGCGAAAGCTGTCGATGCCGGCGTAGATATCGTCGACGTAGCCACCAGTGCTTTCTCCAACGGCACCAGCCAGCCATCTATGACCTCCATGTACTATGCGCTGCAGAACAATCCGCGTCAGCCGAAACTGGACATCGATGCGCTGGAAACCATCGACCGTTACTGGCAGGGCGTTCGTCCGTACTATGCCGGCGTAGACTCCAAGATGGCCAACCCGAATACCACCGTATACCAGCATGAAATGCCTGGCGGACAGTATTCCAACCTGCGCCAGCAGGCCACTGCTGTAGGCCTGGGCGAACAGTGGCCGGAAGTATGCCGCATGTATGCCAAAGTGAATATGATGTTCGGTGATATAATCAAAGTTACCCCGTCCTCCAAAGTGGTAGGCGACATGACCCTCTTCATGGTACAGAACCACCTGACCGAACAGGACATTTACGAAAAGGGTGACACCCTGGACTTCCCGCAGTCTGTTGTTGATTTCTTCGACGGCAAACTGGGCGTACCGTACGGCGGATTCCCGGAAAAACTGCAGCAGATCATTCTGCGTGGACAGAAACCGCACCTGGAAAGCCAGCCAGAAGATGTGGACTTCGAACAGGTGAAGATGGAAATGAAAGAAAAACATATCCCCACCAGAGAAGAAGACGTATCTTCCTACTGCATCTATCCGAAAGTATTCTCCGACTACATGGACCGCTATCATAAATACGGCGACCTGTCCCTCCTGGATACCCCGACCTACTTCTTCGGTATGAAGATGGGCGAAGAAATCCGCGTAGACATTGAAGAAGGGAAGATGCTGCTGGTCAAACTGGACAACATCACTAAACCAGATGCCGAAGGAAATAGAGAGCTCCAGTTCGAATTGAACGGTATGCCTCGTGAAATCAAGATTCATGACGCACACGTAGCAGAATCGGCCGCTACCTCCAGAAAAGCTGATAAAGACGTACCAGGCGAAGTAGGCGCTACCCTCTCCGGCTCCGTGGTCAAACTGATGGTAGACAAAGGCTCCTCCGTCAAGAAAGGCGATCCGGTCGTTGTCACCGAAGCCATGAAGATGGAAACCACCATCACCGCGCCGATTGACGGTATCGTCAGCGAAATTCACGTCAAAGCAGGACAGAGAATCGAATCCGGCGACCTGCTGATGATTATTGAATAAGACTCTTGCTCCATGACATGCAGAGAACAAGGCAACGATTCCTGTTGAGAAAAAGGTTTCTCAGGTTGCTTAGGGTTCTCAAGGTTCTTAGGTTTCTCGAACCAGCAGATATGGTTAGTGTCTATTCACTGAAATAATGAAAAGCACCAAGTGACTTTGTGGTCATTTGGTGCTTTTTTATATATGTGTAACTGGTATCTAGGAATTAGGAAATAGGACTCTATCTAGCGTTTCCCAGATGACTCTCGAACGTTGAAAAAATAGAGTCATCAGCAATGCAGATGAGATTCGTATTGCTAATATGACATTACATAATGCAGAAGAATTATTATGATATACTATGTAGTGATTGGTTATTCATTTGCTTTTGCGAAAAAAGTGCGTAGTGAGTAGTGTGGAGTGCGTAGTGGTGGAAGGGCGCACAAAGTTTGGAAGCGCCCCAATACCCATTTTTATAAAAAATAAAATCGATGCAAGGATATTTGCTAAAACTTGTTTAAATCTGTGCAATATTGATTCGTGCATGTATACAATGTTTTTCGATACATACAAGATGCATGAATTAATGACCATCCATTATGTATAAAAATATATGGCGGCTTTATCTAAAAGGGCGGAACACCAAATTTTAACTTGGATAGCGTGGATAAGAAAGGAGACTTGTCATGGCCTATAAAGAACTCATCAAATCCCTGGCACCGGTGCGGAGTTATGCGAAGGATTTCTTTGTGTATGGATTCAAAAGTCGGACCGATTTTCGACAGAAAAGTCCTCGCAGTTATGACAATGAAAAACGGCGCTTAGAGAGCTGGCTGTCTCCGTATATGACGTTTCAGCAGGACAGTCGGAAGAAGAATATGTTTCTATCCATGGATTGCCGCACGCTCGCCCACAATCCGCTGTATCGGCTATTTGAGACGAAAAGTTTCACCACCATGGATTTGCTGCTTCATTTCTTTCTTCTGGATATCCTTTCCGATGAGGAGTCTCTGCACTTGCCGGCGTTATGGAATCGGCTGGTGACGCAGTATCCGGTGGTGGACAAAGCGGGAAATATTCCTGATGAATCTACGGTGCGAAAGAAATGTAAAGAATATACCGAACTGGGACTTCTCAACAAAGAAAAAAGAGGACGCCATGTATTTTACTCTATGGCGAAGGATCCCATGGATTTGTCAGCTTGGGAGCTGCCGATTCTCTTTGGGTCTGAAGTTTGTCCTTTAGGAGTGCTTGGATTTTTTATGCTCCAGCGGCTACGGGGAAATAGTTTTCCTTTGTCTTTTAAGCATCACTATATCTTTGGCGCTTTGGATATGGAAATCATGGATACGGTGCTCCAAAGCATCCGGGAGAAGAGAAAAATTCGACTCAAAATGTTCAGTGGGGCGGAAACAGGCTTGGTGTATCCTTGGAAATTATGCGTCAGTACCCAAAGCGGGCGGCAGTATCTGCTGGGGGTGATCCATCATAGGCCCCTCTTTTTCCGGCTGGACCATATCGCCTCGGTGCAAATGGAATCGGGCTATGAGACATTTCCTTTGACGGACCTACAGATGCAAGATATTCTCTCTCATTTGTGGGGCACGTCGGGCGGCAAAATTCATCGGCTCTACCATGTAGAAGTGTATTTCCAGGTGAATCCCCAAGAAAAATTTATCCTCCAGCGATTGGAGCGGGAGAAACGTTGCGGAACAGTCACCCGGGAAGGGCCGGAGCTATACAAATATGAGGTCCAGGTGTATGACCCTTTGGAAATGATTCCTTGGCTCAGGACGTTCATTGGCCGCATCGTGTCGCTCCGTTCCGATCATCCTAGATTGGAAAAACGATTCCAGGCGGATTTGGAGGCATTGTTTCAGTTATATGGGACAATGTTATGAAGTTAAGAATTTGCATTGGTAGGTATGATTCCGTTAGAAGTTATAGGTTACTCAGGTTGCTCAAGTTGCTAAAGTCTCTCACGTTTCTCGAATGTGCCAATACATACTAGCGTTATCATCTCATTCGGGAAACCTGAGCAACCTGAGCGACCTGAGTAACTTTACATCAAAAGAAATCATCCCATATTTCGCTTAACTTAACAGTATTTGTTATACTGGGAGGATGGCCGTGTTATTTCATGAAATATATAACGCTTACTATGGCGTCATCGCTCGTATCTTGACAGAGGCCGCGGAGCATCCGGTGGAACCAGAGGCCATTCGGAAAAGGATTAAGGAAGAGGCTTTTTCCGAAAGTGCCTTGGCCATTTGTCCGAAATTGTCTAGCCAAGAATGGCCGTTGCTTCCTAAGGGGCGGAGTGTACTGCACCATGCTCCGCATACGCCGCTTTCTACCATGGAGCTGCGGTGGCTGAAAACCATTGGGCAGGATCCGCGGGTTCGGTTGTTTTGTCCCGCTTGGGATTTACCGGCTGATATAGAGCCTTTGTGGAAAGAAGAGGACATCCTGTACTTTGACCGGTACCAGGATGGGGACCCTTTTACCGAGGCTGCCTATGTGGCGCATTTTCATACCTTGCTGACAGCCATCAAAGAGAAGAAACAAATTTCTCTGCAATATCACAGCCAGAAGGGAAAACAATTTCATTACATTGGGAGCGTGCAGCAAATCGAGTATTCTCCGAAAGATGATAAATTTCGAGTCCTGCTGTATACGAAAAAATCTTTCACTGTCTTGAATGTGGCTGGCATCGAAGATATGCAGCTCCTTTCCCGGCCTTCTATACAAAAAGAAATACCGGTGGAGAAGAAGCAGGTGGTGCTGCACATTCGTGATGAAAGACACGCGCTGGATCGGGCTATGCTGACCTTCTCGGACCTTCCAAAAGTGACGCGGGTTTTGACAGAAACGTCTTATGAAATGACTCTTTTCTACGATGCTTTGGATGAAACGGAAATATTGATTCGGATTCTTGCCTTTGGGCCTTTCATGAAAATACAAGAACCAAAGGACATGGTGGAGCGTATCAAAGAGAGACTTCGGAGACAAAGACAGTTAATGGTTGACAGTTGACGGTTCACAGTTAACCGTCAACTGTTAACCGTGAACCAACAACTTTCGCAACTTTTTGTCCGTGATGAAATACTTCTGCTTTGCTATACTGTATCCAACAGGCAAGCAAAGAAACAGGTCGTAGCCAGGCAGTCTGTGGGCATGAACCAATTAGGGTTTCTCTGTAAAGTGCATCCATGCATAGGATATGAATCCCTTTCGTAAGAAAGTGGAGCATGGAGAAAGGAGGAAGGGGATGCTTCGCATTTCCCTCTCGCTACTTCTGTTTCTTGCAAAAGTTTCTAAGATACACACAGCCACAAAGGAATGGGCCAAGACAACTAACCACAGGAAAGACTGTGGAATTTTGACGGAGTTCCCATTTATGGAAACACCTATTGATTCTAAATTGTGGATTCATCGGTATTTCCCGCGGATTTCCGTTTTCCTACACATGTATCTTGTCATATCCATGAAACTTTTCTGCGGGCCTGCCTCACTACGAGAGACACCTACAGCCAATATTGCATTTGATACGAAATCAACTTCACTCTTTCTGCTGACACATGTCGCGGAAAGACAGCGATGCAGTGTCTCGGGCTAGTGATGAATCAAACAAGGGAATGTAAAAACTGGTATCGGTTTTTGCATTCCCTTGTTTAGTTGTTAGTTGTTGGTTGTTTGTTGTGTGGGGCCAGACAACTAACAACCAGCAACAATTGTTCATCTGGTTTCTTACTATTGATGAAGTGAATTAGTGAGCCGACAATAGATAGAAATAATGCTGCTATTAGCCCTGTACGTGAACGCCCCAGACGCTTTGGCGTATTTCATACCGTTTGTTTTTCATACTGCCTTTTATAAAAACGAAAAAGATTCCTTCGCTTCGGTCGGAATGACGTTGGAGAAGAATACCGAATGGTTTACATACGAGAATACCGCTTGTCTGTTAGCCCCATTCTCTATCGTTCTTTTCTTCCCCTCTACCGTTGTTAAATTTTTAATGTCATTCTGAGCCGCCCGTAGGGCGATGTCGAAGAATCTTTGTGTTATTCCTCGTGGATTTTTGTATGACTGGCAGTATGAAATGAGACTTATCGTTTTAGTATGCCCCAAAGTGACACTACTTTTTCGTTGCATGAAGACCAGATCATATTCCTCTGCATATCATATTTCGCAACTTTTTATCCGTGTTTCTTTTCCTTCCTTTTGGTATCTTATGGATAGTAAGGATTTTGGAGATACCATGTAAATCTAAAATCATCTCTTGAAGAGAGGAAAAGATATAGACTGCATAATCACCTGCTCTATGGTTTACATGTAAGGACAGTAGGAATGTTATTTCCTTACTGCGGGTTCCTTGATATATCTTGTATTCCCCTCTCTTCCCTTACCACCAAATGACAGATGGTTGTTGGTTGTTAGCTGTTTGGATCCAGACAACTAACAACTAACAACCAGCAACTTGAATTTCTTTCACAGGAGGCTCAATCCATGTTATCCGCATTAAAAGAAGAAGCCAATATGACTCGCACTGAAAACGGTGCTCTTTCTTATCTATCCAGTGGTTCTGCCTGTCTGGATATGTTTTCTTCCATTGGCAGTATGCGGCACCGTAAGATGAAGGACATTGAAAAGAAATTTGCCAAGAGCTTTTATGAAAATCCCACGTTATCTTTGAAAATGGCCTTTTATGCTAGAGATATTCGCGCGGGATTGGGAGAAAGAGCGGTATCGCGCGTGATTTTTCATTGGTTGGCGAACCATGCCCCGGAAGCTATGCGAAAAAATCTGTCTCAAATTCCTGTCTTTGGTCGCTACGATGATTTGTTGGTGTTTTTGGGAACGCCGGTAGAAACAGATATGATCCAGCTCATTGCCAAGCAACTAGAGAAAGATAAAGCCGCCTTAGCAGAAGAAAAGCCTATTTCCCTTCTGGCTAAATGGTTGCCTTCTGTCAATACCTCTTCCTGGGTGATGGTATGCAAGGCCCAATACCTATGTAAGGCTCTCTCTATGTCTGAAGCGGAATATCGACGAACCTTATCTTCTCTTCGGAAAGCCATACCGATTATAGAAAATTCTCTTCGCACCAAAGACTACAGCTTCGACTATGCGAAACAGACCGGCGGGGCTTTGTACAAATATAGGAAAGCCTTTCTGCGTCATGATAAAGAACGGTATGAAACCTATTGCCAGGCGGTTTCTGAAGGAAAAGCCACCATGCATGCGGCGACGCTCTATCCCTATCAGGTGGTTCACACCATTTGTGACGAAGCGGATCAGCGCCCTCTGACTCAGCAGGAACGGATGGCCCTGGATACCACTTGGAATGCCTTGCCTGATTTAACCCAAAAGGAAAATGCTCTAGCGGTCATCGATGGTTCTGGTTCCATGTATAGCTATACCAACCCATCGCCCATCGAAGTGGCGATTTCTCTGGGACTGTATTTTGCGGAAAGAAATACAGGGGCCTTTCAGAATCATTTCATTACCTTTTCGGAACATCCTCGTCTCATTGAAATTAAAGGAAAGGATATCTGTGACAAAGTCACCTATTGCATGTCTTACGATGAATGTGCCAATACGAACGTGCAAAAAGTCTTTGAGCTGCTTCTGCGGACCGCCTTGCGATACCATGTGCCCCAAGAAGAAATGACTAGCAAACTGTATTTCATCACCGACATGGAATTTGATTGCTGTACCGAATCAGCGGATATGACCAACTTTGCTTATGCGAAAGAACTGTTTCAGAAACACGGCTACACCTTGCCGCAAATCGTTTTCTGGAACGTAGACAGCCGAAATGAGCAAGTGCCGGTCAAATCAAACGAACAAAACGTCACCTTGGTCAGCGGTATGAGTCCACAGATCTTCCGCCTGGTGACCAGCCAGAATTGCACACCCTATCAATTTATGGTGGATACGCTCTGCAGTGAACGGTATCGGGCCATTGAAGCGTAAATAGTGAGGAATTAGGAGTGAGGAGTGGTGGAAGGGGCGCATCATAATTTGGAAGCGCCCCAATACCACTTTTTTATAAAGTTGGCAGTAAGCAGAGCATGAAATGATAGGCTTCTCATTTTGTACTCTGCTTTTTTAGTGACTGTCTAAGAAAATCACGATTCAATCAGTATTTCCTTAACAACTGATAAAATCAATTTCCAAACAGAGACAATTTATGTCAAAGGTGATGACTATAATATATACAGAAATACATCTTATGGTGTATAGGAGATGTAAGTTTCTAATTCGATGAAATTTACATTTCCGCAAAAGGCATTTTCGGAAAGGAGTCACGGCTTATGCTAGATTTCACAAGTGCACAAGCGAAACAACAACTAATCAAATATGAACAAGCCATCCCAATATTTCAGCCGTTAGCGGAAAATGGCGATGAAAAAGCCCAGTATTTTCTAGGCGTATCCTATTGGTATATCGCTTGTCTGACCCCGCAGATTACAAAAGAAGAAATCGTTCAGTGGACAGAGAAAGCCATGGACCAATTCGAAAAAGCCTATAACCAGCATGGCTCTCTGGCTGGTGTGGCGGCTTATGGTATAGCCAAATGCTATCTATGTTGGTTTGAACAAGTATGGAATCCCATTCGTCCCTATTTTGATCCCTCATATAAAGGAAAAATAAAAAAGCGGTCTTCCTATCAGAAAAAATATCAAGAAGATAAAAAACTGGCCGAAGACCTTTGCGGACACCTGTGGCATTGGGCTAGGCTTGCTGCTGAATTGGATCATCAGAAAGGGAAAAAACTACTGGGGGAATTGTGGGGCGGTGTATATTTCTTTGGAAAAAACTTGCGCCATGCGGTGGAATGGTATGATACGTTGTATGAAACATCCACGTCCGAAGAAGATAAGAACAACTACCTCTTTTTACGGTGGCACTACTATAAGGAATATAAAGAACAGCAGAAACGAGCCAAACTGAAGAAATTACTGGAACAAGCCATGCAGCAAGAAGACGGCGTCGTGGAATGGAGAACCTATTCTGGTAGGAAACAAGCTGTGATTGTCGCCGGAAAGGGAAAACTGCCTATGGTAGTGGTGGATTGGTAATCGGTATATGGTAGTTCCTTTTTTAGCATTAAGAAATAATGTATAATATAAATGTAAGCAACATTTAGTCTTTTTAGGAGGTTACATGATGGAAAAGTTGCAAATATTTAGAATTCATCTTAAGACTGAAGCTAAAGATGATACAGGGAAATCTCTTAGAGGAAAGTTTATACAATGTTGTTTACACAGTAAACAACAGCATGTTGCTATCGGTTGGAGTCGTGCCTATGATGACTACGAAGGTAAAATACAGACTTATGACGATTACTATAAGGCGGTATGCAAATGGAATAAAGCTAAAAGAGTAAATCAATCTTGGAATCGCTTTAAAGAAAATAAAAAAGATGACCTGTTTTGGACGAGAGATTTAGATGGAATGTATTGGATTTGTCGTTCGAAAGGAAAAGCAGAAGCATATTACAATAAAATGTTAGATATTGGTGCGGTAATACCAGTAGAAGCATATAAGGTTGGTTTGGAAGTACCCGGACAAATTTGTGGTTCTTTCAATCAACCGAGGAGACCTGCGGTACAACGGCTTTCTGGTGATTTGGTTAGGGAATATTCAAAATACATCTTTAATCGATTTTCTGGTTCCACGTATTATAAAATTTTGCCGGTACAAGAAGATTTGTTGAAATCATTACCTGCTAAAGATTTGGAGGAATTGGTAATAGACTATCTGCAAATCAAAAAGAATTATTATGTACTCTCCAATTCGATTGCAAATCATTCTACTACCATAAAAATAGAGTGCGAATTTAGGTCACGGGATGTGAATCAGCCAAACAAAAAGGCTGTGGTGCAAGTTAAATCGTTGGACTTTGAGGGAACCTTGGACGCAAAAGATTTTAAATCCTTCGTGGAAAAGGGATATAAAGTATATTTATTTGGACCAAAAGAGCATGTTTTCAATGTAGAACAAGTAGGAAATTGCGAAAGAATTACAAAAGAAGACTTAAAGGCTTTTTACGATGAGTATAAGGATGTTTTACCTGATTCCATTACAAAGTGGGAAAATATCATTAAAGAGAAAAAGTAAATTTCCTACCTATAAAATAACGATTCTATTCGGTACTATCAATGAAATATAACGGTTTGGCATACTAATAATAGGTCCGTAGGACATCGCCTCCATCGGGAAATGCTATTCAATTAAGAATATCCGTATCCTCTCTAGCGTCATTTCGACCGATGGGATTTGTGCTTGATGTTGATGAAGAGTAGTTCGGTACTATATTAGACAGCAGTGTAGAAATTTCGAAACTGTAGCGTGATTTTATCCAGCTGATTCCGACCGTAACGGGACATTTCAGCTGGTATCGTTTCCGCTAACGGTTTGGGATTTCTCCACTTTT
>DBLC01000154.1:22223-31714 GCA_002297935.1 Dialister sp. UBA734 | reverse complement strand
CTTTTGTTCAACATAGAACTGGACTACTCTGCAGCGTCATTTTGCACAAATCCCGTCGGTCGAAATGACGCTAGTCTTTTATACCATCCTCTTAACTGAATGATATTACCTGGAGGGGGCACTGTCCTACGGACCTATCATTGGTATGTTATATTGGATTTCCTAATCCCTAGCTACTAGTTCCTAGATACTATTCATAAAAATGGGCGCTTCTAAACTTTGTGCGCCCTACCACCACTCCTCACTCCTAATTCCTCACTCCTCACTGCCTTTTCTGCACGCAAAAAGAGCCGGCTACGAATAGCCGGCTTGAAATGCAGTAACCACGAGAATTAGATGTCTCTGTTTACTTTATGAGAACGAAGGCAACGAGTGCAGACATTCATTCTCTTGACCTGTCCGTCAACCAGTACGCGAACTCTCTGGATATTCGGTTTCCAGGTTCTCTTTGTTTTCAAATGGGAATGGGATACGTTGAATCCTGTAGCGGTTCCCTTGCCGCAAACTTCACAATAGTTAGCCATGTGCTACACCTCCTTGCACTTCCGCGATTGCAACATTCATAATATATCACAATTCATTTTTTCATGCAAGTATTTTAGACAGGCGGATTTTATAAAATTTGTGAAAAGGGGGGATGTAGCGATGACGGGGATAGAGGAACATGGAGGTGAGACGTGTATTTTAAGGTTCTGTGGCGGTGGTTGGGATGGAGGAACATAGAGATGGGACGTGTATATGAAGGTTCTGTAGCGGTGGCTTGGCTGGAGAAACATGGAGATAGGACGTGTATTTTAAGGTTCTGTGGCGGTGGTTGGGATGGAGGAACATAGAGATGGGACGTGTATATGAGGTTCTGTAGGGATGACTTGGATGGAGAAACATAGAGATGAGGTGTGTATGCAAGGGTTCTGTAGCGATGGCATGTGTGGAGGAACAGGGGCGTGAGATATGTATTTAAAGGTTCTGTATTGATATTAGAAAATAAAAGACTATATAATAGGTATAGGATTTATATCGCAAAAAAAGAACCTTATGATAATGGTGCATGGGACAGTTGTCACAATCGAAAACGGTTGCCCTAGAACCTTCTGAGAGCGGCACAAAGGACAGTTGCCACAAAAGGAAACGGCTAGCCCAGAACCTTTTGATAGCGGCCCAAGGGACAGTTGCCACAACGGGAAACGACTCCCTCAGAACCCTAAGAACCCTGAGCACCCTTAGAATCTTGAGCAACCTGTGAAATAATAGGAGAACATCATGAAACTATCCGATTCCGTACAATATGTCAAAGGCGTAGGGCCGAAGATGAAGGAGAAGTTGGAGCGACTGGGGATTCATACGGTGGAAGATCTGATTTCCTTTTATCCCCGGAGGTACCAGGATTGGACCCATGTGACGAAGATGGATGAACTCACCATCGAGGAACCGGCGGTGGTGTATGGGGAGCTGGTGGGGCTTCGGGAGATGCATCCTCGGCCGCAGATGTCGATTTTGCAGGCCATGCTCACCGATGGGACTGGTTCGGTGGTGCTCACCTATTTCAATCAGCCTTGGAAGGCCCAGGAGCTGAAGCGGACGGCCCATGTGCTGGCTTATGGGAAAATCGAGTATGCCTACGGTCGGTATCAGATCAGCAATGCGGAATTTGAGTCATTGGAGCCTGATGAGTTGGCTACGTTCCAGAAGTTGGTGCCGGTGTATCCTTTGACAGAGGGCATCAAAATCCAGCAGATGCGATCCATGATTTCCTTTGCGCTGGACCATGTGGAAGATGCGTTGGAAAATTTGCCCCAGGAGACAGTGACGAAGGAGCATCTCATGGGACGCCGGGAGGCCATGCGGGTGATGCATCATCCGAAGACGTGGAAGGAGCAGCAGGAAGCCCGACGGCGGCTGGCTTTTGAGGAGTTGTTTTTCATGCAGGCCGGGGTATTGCTTCTGCGAAAGAAACGGGAGCAAGGGGCCGTGGGTATCAAGTGCGCGCCGAATGGCAAGTTAGTGGCCCAAGTGCTGGCTAATTTTCCATTTCATCTGACCGAAGGGCAGCAGCAGGCATTTATCGATATTTCTGACGACATGGAAGACTTGGTGCCTATGAACCGGTTGGTGCAGGGCGATGTGGGTAGCGGGAAAACCGCCGTGGCCGCCTTGGCGCTGGCAAAAATCGTGGAAAATGGCTACCAAGGGGCTCTTATGGCACCGACAGAAGTGTTGGCAGGGCAGCACTATGAGACGTTTCGTGAATTTTATAAAGGGCTGCCCATCCGGGTGGGCTATTTGTCAGGAAATACAAAGAAATCGGACCGCACGGAGTTGCTGAAGGCCCTGGCCGATGGCAGTCTCGATGTATTGATCGGTACCCACGCCCTCATCGAAGAGGATGTGCAGTTCGCCCATTTGGGACTGGTCATCACCGACGAACAGCATCGATTCGGCGTGAAGCAGCGAAAGGCTTTGGAAACCAAAGGCAATGCGCCGCACATCCTGGTCATGACGGCTACGCCAATTCCGCGGACCATGGCTCTTTCTGTGTATGGTGACTTGGACGTGTCGGCCATTCGAGGCATGCCGCCAGGCCGCCATCCGGTGAAAACTTACGGCATCGGCAGCGATATGCTCCGGCGGGTGTTCAATTTCATGGGCCGAGAAATGGAAGCAGGCCATCAGGTCTATGTGGTGTGCCCATTGGTGGAAAAGAGCGAGAAACAGGACTTGGCTTCCGCCGTGGCGGTCTATGAAGAATTGAAAAATAAAATCTTCCCCATGTTTCCTGTGGGATTGGTCCATGGGCGCATGAAGAACAGCGAAAAAGAGCAGGTCATGAAAGACTTCCATGATGGAAATACAAAGCTCCTGGTGGCCACATCGGTCATTGAAGTAGGGGTCAACGTGCCCAATGCGACTATTATGTTCGTCTACGGGGCGGACCGGTTCGGCCTGTCCCAGCTCCACCAGCTCCGGGGCCGCGTAGGCCGCGGGAAGGCCCAGTCCTATTGCATTTTGTATTCTGACAATCAAAATGAAGTGACCCAACTCAGAATGAAGCTCATGTGCGAAATCCAGGATGGATTCCTCTTGTCTGAAAAAGATTTACTCCTCCGCGGCAGCGGCGAATTCTTCGGTTACCACCAGCACGGTATGCCGGACCTCAAAGTGGCAGATATTGTGAAAGATTTGCCCCTCTTGGAAGAAGCCAGAAAAGAAGCGGCGAAAGCAGTGAATCGGGGGATGGATTTTACCTTTGAATTGTCTCATCGATTTGGAGGAGCTTTTTTCAAGCGGCTTGGAGGCTAGTGGTTTTGAGTGCGTAATGCGAAATGCGTAGTGCGTAATGGTGGTGGCGGCGCACAGGAGTTGGAAGCGCCGCAAGTTTTTATAAGGAATTAGGAAATATGTGGTGATTTCTTTTTGAGAAAAGGCTCTAAGAGTTCTTAGGTTTCTCGAATGTACCAAGTGACGCTAAAGGTGTTCACGATGGCGTGGCCCCTTGGAGAAGGGGCGGCGAAGCCGGGGATAGAAATGGCCCGAAGGGACATATTTGGGCAGAAGCGGGGGAGACGCGACGAGAGCTGTGATGGATTATCTCACAAGGTGTGGAAATGGCTAGAGCGGTCTATCCCCCTGGCCCCCTTCTTCAAGGGGGGACGCGTTTTATGGAATGTATCAACTGGTGTGTCTTCTTTTTCAAGGTCATGATGTTAGGCTAAGCGAAATATGTAAGGATTCCTTTTGCGGTTTCTCAAATTCCTCGAATGTGTCTCTAGCCGAACCCGTCGGTCGAAATGACGTTAGGGAAAGTAGACTCAATCCGTATTTCTGTAGAGTGGACGCCTAAATGAATAGAGATAAATGTTTTTCATGCCGCCACTGCGAGCTATCCCCTGGACTTTTCGCTACGCTTAAGTCCTATCCCCTTCCAACGGAAGGGGATTATTAGGCTAGTGTCTAGTAGCACATTCGAGAACCCTCAAAAACTTCAGAACCTTTAGAACCTGATGACAGCGGATTTATCTCCATGTTTCACAAACCCAAATGCCCCCCCAGAACCTTATGACAGCGGATTCATTGCTATGTTTCACAAATTCCAAAAGTCACCAACAGAACCCTATGATAGCGGGACTTATTGCTATATTTTCCAAAACCAAAAACAAGACCACCAGAACCTTTTGATAGTGAGAAGTGCACTATGTTTCACCAATCGCAACGAGAATCCCGAACCTTTTTGCAGTCTCTCTATCATTTATGGTATAATGTTTTAATTGAGAAGTGTGCATTGTTGGTAGCTAGTGACTGGTGACTCGTGACTGGGAAAATCCTTTTTTATTTCCTAGTCACCAGTCACGAGTCACTAGTCACCCTAGCAGAATGAATTTGATGTACGTTATATAGAGTTGTAATAAAACATAGGAGGGTAATGATGAGAGCAGACAAGTTTGGCAAACAGGGATTGACTTTTGATGATGTCCTGCTGATTCCAGCGCATTCCAATGTACTTCCCCGTGATGTGGATGTACGGACCCATCTGACGAAGAATATTACGTTAAATATTCCGATCATGAGTGCCGGCATGGATACGGTCACCGAAGCAGAAATGGCCATTGCCATGGCTCGCGAAGGCGGCATCGGTGTCATTCATAAGAATATGAGCATCGACGAACAGGCCCGGGAAGTGAAGTTGGTGAAGCGGTCGGAACATGGCATCATTGTGGATCCGATTTACCTGGCTCCGGACAACACGCTCTGTGATGCAGATGAATTGATGAATAAATACCATATTTCTGGTGTACCGGTGACGGAAAACGGAAAGCTGGTGGGGATTATCACCAATCGCGATATGCGTTTTGAGACCGATTTGTCTCGGCCCATTAGCGAAATCATGACGTCTGACGGCTTGGTGACCGCACCGGAAAATACCACTTTGGAAGAAGCCAAGAAGATTCTTCAGGCCCATCGCATTGAAAAGTTGCCATTGGTGGATAAGGAAGGCCATCTGAAGGGACTCATCACCATTCGAGATATCGAAAAGATGAGAAAGTTCCCCAATTCCAATAAGGACGAAGACGGTCGTCTTCGTGTGGCGGCAGCAATCGGCGTGACCCAGGATGTGGAAGACCGGGTAGAAGCCCTTTTGGATGCGAAAGCTGATGTGCTGGTCATCGATACCGCTCACGGTCACAGCGAAGGGGTGCTGCAGACCATCCGCATGCTCCGTAAGGATTTCCCGACTTTGGAACTGATTGCGGGCAATGTGGCTACCTATGAAGCCACCAAGGCACTGATTGAAGCGGGTGTTTCGGCTGTTAAAGTGGGCATCGGACCTGGCTCCATCTGCACCACCCGCGTGGTGGCTGGTATCGGTGTACCGCAGATTACCGCCGTTTATGATTGCGCAAGAGCGGCCGAAGGCACGGGCATTCCGATCATTGCCGACGGTGGTATCCAGTATTCCGGCGATATTGCCAAAGCCCTTGGTGCTGGTGCATCTTGCGTCATGCTGGGGAACCTTTTAGCCGGTACCGAAGAAGCACCGGGCGAAATGATTATTTACCAGGGCAAGAATTATAAATCCTACCGCGGCATGGGCTCTTTGGGAGCTATGCAGGCAGGCAGTAAGGACCGCTATTTCCAGCAGAACGCCAAGAAACTCGTACCGGAAGGTATCGAAGGGCGCATTCCTTACAAAGGTCATGTTTCCGATGTTCTCTTCCAGCTCATCGGCGGTCTCCGTGCGTCCATGGGCTACTGTGGTGCCAAGGATATCAAAGCCATGAATGAAGAAACTCAGTTTATTCAGATCACCGGTGCCGGTCTCCGTGAAAGTCATCCCCATGATGTATCTATCACCAAGGAAGCACCGAATTACAGCATGAAATGATAGATATAGAAAAAATGGCTCATTCGGTCATGGATATCCGGGTGTACGCGCTGACCATGAAGGAAGTGCTTGCCTGGGCCGAGGACGCCGTCGATTCGGCGAAGCCTCACATGATTGCTACAGCCAATGCAGAAATGATTATGACGGCTCAATCAGATAAGGAACTGGGCCATATCCTGAACCATGCGGATATGGTGGTTCCTGATGGGGCTGGTGTGCTCTGGGCGGGGGAAACCTTAGGAACCCCATTCCCAGAACGTGTCACCGGGGCGGATCTTTCCGTGGAGCTTTTGAAAATTGCCGGGGAAAAAGGCTGGAAGGTCTATTTCTTGGGCGGCGCTCCCGGGGTGGCCCAGAAGGCAGCAGATTGTTTCATGAAAGACCATGGGGCGTTTACGTTGGTGGGATGCCATGATGGGTATTTCGATGAAACCGAAGAAAAGAAAATTATCAAAGATATCAAGGACAGCGGTGCCAACTTGCTTCTGGTGGGCTTAGGTGTGCCGAAGCAGGAGAAATGGCTTTTCAAGCACAAAGACGAATTGGGCCCGGTGCTTGCCATGGGAATCGGCGGTGTCTTTGATGTGATGAGCGGCAATTTGAAGAGAGCCCCTCTGTGGATGCAGCGAAATCGGCTCGAATGGGCGTACCGTCTGTACTTGCAGCCCAGCCGCATCGGACGCATGATGGCGATTCCGAAATTTATGAGAGCTGTCAAACAATGGAAGAAAGAACATAGGAGTCAGTGATGCTAAAGAAACCAATTGTTTTGCCTGAAGGATATCCCTTCATCTTGGTGACACTGGTTCTAGGTGTGGTGTGCTTGTGGATGAAATGGTATTATGCTGCCGTGGTGCCTTTTGTGCTGGCAGTGTATTTTACCTATTTCTTCCGCTGCCCGCCTAGAAATAATAAAATCGTTCCCGGCGAGGACACGCTGGTGTCTCCGGCGGACGGTACCGTGGTGGATGTATCTCATGATGCCTATGAAGATATGTTTTTAGGTGAGAAATGCCACAAGATTACCATTTTCCTGTCCATTTTCGATGTGCATTGCAATCGAAGCCCTATGGAAGGGAAAATTACCTACCAGTCGTATACCCAGGGGAAATTTCTCCCGGCCTACGAAGAAGGGGTGGGCTTTGAAAATGAAAGAGGCGCTATCGGTATCACCGGTAAGAATCGTTCGATTCTGGTCATCCTCATCGCAGGGATTTTGGCCCGCCGTGTGGTTTCCTGGAAAAATCTGGGGGACAGCCTGAAAAAAGGCGAACTCTATGGGATGATCAAATTCGGTTCCTGCACGGAGCTGTACATTCCAGGAGACTGTGAAATTTGTGTCAAAAAAGGTGACAAAGTACGCGGCGGTTTGACTGTCGTAGGGAGGCTGAAATAAGTTGAATAAATCTTGGATTGCCAATGGCGTCACAGCGGCCAATGCTTTCTTCGGAGGCTTGTCGATCATGATGTCCATTGAAGGCCACTATAATTGGGCGGCTGTGTTTATTTTAATCGCCATGGTGGCTGATGCGTTGGATGGACGTGTGGCTCGTGCGCTGCATACTGCAGGGCCGATGGGAGTGGAACTGGATTCTCTCTCCGATGATATTTCCTTTGGTATCGCTGCCGGGGCGTTGATGTACTCTTACCAGCTCCATGAACTGGGCTGGGCCGGCATCATTCCTTGTGCGCTGCTGGGGACATTCTGTGCGTTCCGTCTGGCTCGTTTCAACGTGAAGGTTACTTCCGTTCACGGCTATTTCGAAGGCCTTCCTTGCCCGACCACCGGCGTCATCGTAGCAGCTTATGTGCTGTCCGGTGCGAAAGTGTGGGATTGGTTTGCGGCTCTCTGCGTGCTGCTTCTGGCATTCCTCATGGTCAGTGAAATTCACTATCCAGATAACAAAGGGGCCAGTGCGGACCAGCTCCATTTGCCAGCTCTGCTCATTTGCCTGGCTTTCTTCCTGGTGAGCACCTTCTTCTATTGGCCGATTTGGGCTACCGCCATCTGCGCTGCCTACATTCTTTTCGGCATGATGAATACCTATCTGAATCGCCAGAAAGGAAAAAAGAAATCCACTAGAAGAAAACAGAAGAAAACAACTGAAGGAACCGAACAATGAACTACATCCTCGATATAATCATGCTGCCTGTGCAGTTGATTGTGGCGTTTTTTACGATTTACTACACAATCATCGGCATTTTCGGCATGTGGCATCGAAAAGAAAAAAATCTGGCAGCCCCAAAAAGCAAATTTGCTCTGGTCATTCCGGCTCACAACGAAGCCATGGTGCTAGGGGATTTGCTGGATAATTTGAAGCTTTTGAAATACCCGAAAGAACTGTACGACGTGTATGTCATTGCGGACAACTGCACTGACAATACCGCCGACATTGCCCGCCAGCACGGTGCTTTCGTGTTTGAACGAGAAAACAAAGAACTGGTCGGCAAAGGCTATGCCATGGACTGGGTATTTCCAAAAATTTTTGACCTGAACAAAGGCTACGATGCCTTCTGCGTTTTTGATTCAGATAACTTGGTCCACCTGGACTTTTTGGCGGTCATGAATAACCGCCTTTTGAAAGGGCAGAAAGTACTGCAGGGCTATCTCTCTGCGAAAAACCCGACCGATACCTGGGTATCCGGTACCTTTGCCATTGCCTTCTGGACTATCAACCATCTGTGGCATTTGGGGAAATACAACCTGGGCCTCTCCTCCTGTTTGGGCGGCACCGGCATGTGTATTTCCGCTGATATCGTGAAGAAATACGGCTGGGGTTGCGACTGCCTCACCGAAGATATGGAATTTTCCATGAAATGTCTCTCCCACGGCATTCGTACCTGCTGGGTCCATGACGCCATCATTTACGACGAAAAACCACTGGGCTTCATGGCTTCCTGCCGGCAGAGAAAACGGTGGGCTCAGGGACAGTTCGACTGCTCCGAACGGTACATTCCGATTCTTCTCAAAGAAGGGATCAAACGACATAGCCTCATCATCCTGGACGGCATCATGCAACTGTTGCAGAACTATTTCCTGCTCCTGTCCACCTTCTACCTGGTGATGACCTATATCAATATGTTCTACCCCTGCTTCACGGTGATCCTCTACAACGACGTCCTGGTGCCGAAACAATTCTGGGCGGCCTTGGGATTCATTCAGTCCGTGATTCCGCTGATTGTACTGCTGCAAATCGAAGTGCCATTGAAGATTTACCTCTACTGGCTCATTTACCCGATTTTCATGTACTCTTGGATTCCGGTTACCATCCTTGGCTGGAAAGACCGGCATAAAAAAGGATGGGTCCACACCATTCATACCCGGAGTATGCACTTCGAACAGGCCAGCCTGACGAGGAAGAAGGAAATTGATCAGTGACTGGTGACTCGTGACTAGTAGCTAGGGATTAGTAGCTAGGCCCTAGGGATTAGAAATTAAAAACGTGATGGAGACTTTTGGTTTTCATCACGTTTTTTGTTGCTATTTCCCCCTTTCGCTGAAAGGGCAATGCTGTTAAGTTAAGCGAAATATGTGATGATTCCTTTCGTGGCAAAGTTTCTCAGGTTGCTCAGGTCTCTCAAGTTTCTCACGTTTCCCGAATGAGATGATAAC
>DBLC01000154.1:16219-22121 GCA_002297935.1 Dialister sp. UBA734 | reverse complement strand
GCCAACCGCCAACCGCCAACCGTCAACAGTTAACCGTTAACAGTTAACTGCCAACTGCCTACTGCTAACTATTCCCCATATTTCTCTTGACAACAGAAGCAATTAGTGCTAAAGTACTCTCATGAAACGAGGACGGAAAGAGTAAGCAGTCTGATACCGATTAAGCGAGTCCGGATAGTGTGAGCGGATGCGGAGATGTTGCTGAAGTGCATTCTTGAGTTTGAAAGGCTGAAAGAACAGTAGGCTTTTCCGGGAGCTCCCGATACAGAGTCAAGGTTTGTTAGAACCGGCGAAGGTATACCTGATGATAGGTATATGAATTTGGGTGGAAACACGAAGCGATGCTCTCGTCCCTTAGGGGACGGGAGCTTTTATATTGCTTATACATTGTTGTTGGTTGTTAGTTGTTTGTTGTTAGGATCCGAACAACGAACAACTAACAACCAACAACAATAAAAATAATCAACCAACAACATACTTAGGAGGGATATTTTCATGAAAGAAAATAAAGAGGTTGAGAATTTGGCACAACAGGTGCTGAAGGAGAATAAAACAAAAAAACAGGGAAGACAATTTGTTTTGTGGATTTTGGCACTGGTCATTGGTGCCGCCTTGGGCTGGCTTGGCATTAAGCCTCTCAATGAATTGTTCAATTTCATTGCCACCGTATTTACTCGTCTGTTCCAGTTCATCGCTGTACCTACTATTGCGCTGGCAGTGATTACCACTTTGGCCGCTTTGGGCGGGAAAAAAGAAACGGGCCGCATTTTTGCCCATGCCGTAGTGTACACCCTTTTGACCACTCTATTTGCCGCTGGCATTGGTTTGGTGATGTATCTGTGGATTGCTCCTGGTAATTTGCCGGCTGACATCGTAGGTGCTGGCGCTGCCAATGTACCGCAGAAATTGGGTACGGTAACCTACTATGATCACATTTTGAATGTGATTCCAAACAATATTCTCCAGCCATTCCTGTCTGGCAACGTGCTGGCCGTCATGCTCATCGCTGCTTCCTTCGGTTTGGGACTGGCCTTCATGCCAAAGACAGAAAATCGTGACATGCTCCTGAAAGGCATTCTGGGATTCCAGGAATTGCTGTTCACTTTGATTAAAGCACTGCTCTTTATTCTTCCTGTGGGCATCCTGGCCTTCGCTGCGCAGCTGTCTGCACAGATTGAAGCCGGTGTCATTGTAGGGGCTTTGGGGAAATATACCGCTGTGATTATCGGTAGTAACTGCATTCAGTTCTTCATCGTATTGCCGCTGTTCCTGCTGGCTAGAGGCCTCAATCCAATCGCTGTATTTAAGAAAATGTCTCCTGCCATTGCGGTGGCTCTGTTCACCAAAAGTTCCGCCGGCACCTTGCCAGTCACCTTGGCTTCTGCCGAAAAGAACCTGAAAGCCAATCCGGCAGTTTCCCGTTTCGTACTTCCGATTTGCACCACCATCAATATGAATGGCTGCGCTGCTTTCATCCTGATTACCTCTCTCTTCGTGATGCAGAACGCTGGCTATGACCTGCCGCTGCCCACCATGATTACCTGGCTCATCGTAGCTGTCCTGGCCGCCATCGGAAACGCCGGCGTCCCCATGGGCTGCTATTTCCTGACCCTATCCCTCATGAGTGGTATCGGCGCTCCCATTGGCATCCTGGGCATCATCCTTCCGATTTACACCATCATTGATATGATTGAAACCGCTGAAAACGTATGGTCCGACTCCTGCGTATGCGCTATGACCGATCATGATTTGAAAGGAAAGCTGTAAGAGTGGGGAATGTGTAGAGCTGAATGAATGCGTAGTGCGTAATGCGTAGTGCGCAATGGTGGAAGGGGCGCATAAAATTTGGAAGCGCCCCAATACCCCTTTTATAATAAAAAAACGGTATACATGCTGAATGTATTTTTACATTAGCATACATACCGTTTTTATTTTTATACTTTGCGGCGCTTTATAAGTTGTGCGCCGCTACCTTCATTACGCACTACGCACTTCGCATTACGCACTTTTACAATTCAACCGCTTTTCTCAATGCCATCAGGTTTTCTTCCGGTGCCGATGGATTGACTACGCAGCCTGGACCAAGGATGAGGCCTTTGCCATCTACTTGAGCAATAGCGTCTTTCACGTGGGCGGTGATTTCTTCTGGGGTGCCTTCTAGGATGATGTCATCGTATTTCAAAACTCCATCGACGAAGTAAGGGGCCGATTTGATGCCCGCCAGGAGGCATTTGTTGGTCAGTGCTCTGGCTTCTTTCAAGGTAGGCCAAGTGTGACGATCGTGCCAGTTCACGCAATTGATCGGATAGTTGGACACTTCTTCAAAATAAATATTTTCTCCGTGGATGTGTGCCACATTGAACCAGGTTTTCTTGGCATAGGACTTGATGACCTGCAAATCGTAGAAGGCTGCAAATTCTTCAAACTGTGGCGGTGTCATCATAGTTTTTACGGCATTCTGGGTGGCAAAGAAGAAACCATCCACACCGGCATCGATATTGTAGCTGATGAAATCCAGAGTGGTAGCCGTGATGGCAGCCAGCGCATGGTGTACCGCCTCAGGATACTGTTCCATGTCCTGGAGCAACCGATCGCCGGCCATCTTTTTCAGCGTAGAGAACGGGCTGAAAATGGTCTGAATCATAGGAGTACCTGCCTTACGGCGTTTGGCCAGTTCTCTGGCAAATTCAATCTGCTTGCCATAGGTGCCCTGCAGCGCCGGAATGGCATGGATGGCATCGTAGTCGCTGGGACTCTGAATGGCGAATTTCTTGACAATCGGTTCTTTATGAGGGTCACAATAAATGGTGATCTGATTGCCAAAGTCTTGGGTGCTGTACAGCCCAAAAGGCATCATTTTGATATAATCGAAATCATATTTTTCTGTCAGTTCCACTTCCGCTTCGGCCAAAGAAATGGGGTCCTGGTCAAACTGGGACAAGTGCATCCAAGCTGCCACAGGAACACGATCGACCTCTTTACCAGCCAATGCCGCTCTGACACGTTCTTCTCTATTCATATACATTCTCCTTTCAAAGGAAATCCTTGTTTCGTGTGGTTTTATTATAGCATACGTGGGGAAGGTTCTGTAGAATTTGGTGACTGGTGACTGGTGACTAGTAACTAGGCCCTAGGAATTAGGCCCTGGGGATTAGGGATTGGATACTCTAGCGGCAGATGCACTAGCGGTTACCCCCTTTCGCTGAAAGGGGGGGAGGGGGGGATAGCTCGCACTAGCGATATACATGTCATTTTAGAATATCCGTATAGGCGCCTGGAGACAGCGGTTTTTGAGAACTTTGAGCAACCTGAGAAACTTGAGTAACTTGAGCAACCTATTTCCCTTTTGGTGCTATAATATCTCTATCTCTACAAATAGGAGGACGCTGATGAAGTCTATATCTGAGAAGCGACACTGGCTTACTGCCTTAACGGCTTTTCTCTCATTGCTGATGGGATTTTGTGAATATTATACTTGGACCATTGGCTGGCATCCGGGAAGCACTCCGTGGAATCGGCAAGCGCTGCTTCATCTATCGGATGTGCCATTCATTTTGTTAGCCACTGTCATCACTTTTGCTGTATTACAACTATTTCTAAAAGCAGCCAGTCAGCTGCCGCTCCTTTCGCCGCGGCAGGAAATTTTGGGCAGTGCCACCGATGCACCGTTTGCCTTTCTGGTGGCCTTTTTTCTTTTGTGCTGGATGCCCTTCTTTCTGGTGTTCTATCCCGGAACGGGCATGAATGATACGACGGACATCATGCGGGCTGGCATTTGGGCCACCGGGCAGCACACCTTTATCTATTGCATGTTCATCTACGGTCTGACCCAATTATCCCAGTTGCTTTTTAATACTACATCCTATGGTTTGGCCGTGGCATCTTTGATTCAAATGGTTCTCTTTGCCTGCGGGATTTCTTATTGCCTGTCTTGGCTGTATCATCGCACCGGCCGTCTTTGGCTCACGGGCCTGTTGGCTTTGTACTACGGCTTTTGTCCTTTCATCGTGAATATGTCTTTTTCCAATGTGAAAGATGTGCTTTTTTCTGTGGTAATTCTGCTCTGGGTGCCGCTGGTAACGTCCTTTGTGTCGGGATATAAAGAAAATGCCTGGGAGGACAATAAAAAGCTATTCATTTTGGCTGGCCTGGGGATGATGCTTCTGAGAAATAATGGAATCTTCGTATTTCTAGTGATGCTCCTATGCCTTGCGGTGTGGATGAAACATGTGCGGACCAAACTGGTTCTCACCGCTCTTTGTATGATTGCTGTGGCGGTGACGCCGGATATTGCGATCAAACAAATTTTAAATCTGCCCCAACTCTTCCAGGAGCGGGTGGGGATTCCGCTGCAGCAGTTGTCCCGTGCGGTAGCCGTCGGTGTGCCACTGACAGAAGAAGAAAAAGCCTATACTGTGAAAATGATGATTCCCGGCCGCATCGCCAAATGGTACGACCCGTTTACCGTGGATTTGATCAAATGGAACAGCGATTTCGATTTCTACTATTTCAATAACCACCCCGATGATTTCTGGGCCAATTGGAAATCCATCGGCAAAAGAAATCCTCAAATATACACCGAAGCCTGGCTCTTTGCCACCTACAGCTACTGGGCCTGTCCGGCACCAGACGAAATGACCCAGTCCCGGTTCGGTTGGGCCTTTTCCAACGATGACTTGACCCATGGATTAAACCCCGACCATAACAACGCCTATCACACATCTACCATTCATTCCTTCTATTCCGATTCAACCAAAGAAAAATTGGGATTGTACCTGTGGAATCACAGCCGCTACCTGGGCGCCGGCACCTGCCTGTGGCTCACCCTTTGCATTGGCCTCCTTCTTTTCTATCGGAAACAATACATTCGCTTCCTGGTCCTTCTTCCCGCCTGCCTCCTGTGGGGCACTCTCATCCTAGCCACCCCGGCCGCCTTCGTTTACCGGTACGTCTATTTCTTTCCCCTCTGTATGCCCTTCTTCGTTTTGCTTCCCTTTTTACCAGAAGGGAAATATGGAGAAACCAAGTGGGCGGAGTGAGGGAAAAGGATTGGAGATAGTTGATAGAAATCCGCTAGTGATTAAAAAGTGCGTAGTGAGTAGTGCGGAGTGCGTAGTGGTGGAAGGGGCGCACAAATTTTAGAAGCGCCCCAATACCCCTTATAAAAAACGGTATGCATACTGAATGTATTTTTAACATTAGCATGCATACCGTTTTTATTTTTATACTTGGCGGCGCTTTATAAATTGTGCGCCGCTACCTTCACTACGCACTACGCACTACGCATTACGCATTACGCACTATTTCACAACCAGGACTGGACATTTCACATGATGAATCACATATTGGCTGACGCTGCCCATGATGAAGGAAGAAACGGCACCTTTGCCGCTGTTGCCCATGACCACGATGTCGATCTTTTCATCTTCGACCATGTTGGAAATAACCATACCAGGAATCCCATTTTCGACTTCTGCTTCCAGGTCGACATCGGAAGGTACAGTTTCTTTCAATGTTGCCAGCATAGCTTCTGCTTTTTTCTTTACATTATAGAATCCATCTTTGTCGAGGGTGACACCCATGATAGGATAAGCGGCTTCTGTTACATCCGCAACAGCCAAAAGAATCAATTTGGCATTGTGAATTTTTGCCAGATCGATAGCATCGGCCAGGGCGTGCTTCGAAGCATCAGAACCGTCGACGGGGACAAGAATTTTTTTGATTTCCATATGAATCGCTCCTTTCGGAAAAAACTAACCATTTCATTACCGCTATTATAACATGACTTATCTTGTTTGAGTAGTGACTGAGTATAGTTGTTGGTTGTTAGTTGTTGGTTGTTTAGAGGCCAACAAATAATAACCGTTTCCTTAGGGAAAAACTGATTTAATCAAAGAGTTTG
>DBLC01000154.1:9712-16124 GCA_002297935.1 Dialister sp. UBA734 | reverse complement strand
ATAAAAATTCAAGAATAATTTCAAACCATGATTAAATCAGTGTTTCCCTAGCTTCTTATTGATAGAATTCACCGTTAGGAATTTCCTGCATACTATGAGAAAAAATAAAAAGTTTTATTTTAAATATGATAGAATAGATTAAATAATGATTCGTAAATGATGAACACAGGAGTGGTGGTATCTATGGACTTACGATATTTACAAACCTTCAAGGAAATCATTCGGCAGGGTAGTTTTTCTAAGGCGGCACAGAAATTAGCCTATACCCAATCAACCATTACTTTTCATGTGGCACAGCTGGAAAAGGAGTTGGACACCGCGCTATTTGAAAAAGCGGGGCGGCGGATGGTGCTGACCAAGGCGGGAGAAGAATTTATTCCCTATGTGGAAGAAGTGCTGGCGGCGGTGGAAAAGATGAAAAATTTTCAAACCGATTTGGCAGAGTGCAAAGGCACCCTTCGCCTGGGGGCGCCGGAGTCGCTGCTGTGTTTTCGATTGCCCATGCTGCTGAAGGAATTTCATCAGCAGGCTCCGAAGGTTCACTTGTACCTGCAGTCCATGAATAGCCGCAATGTGCAGAAGGCATTGAAAGAAGATCGCATCGATATCGGTCTTTTCTACTTGAACAAGCAGGACGTAGATGACACGTTGACGTGGAAAAAAGGGGCCAACTATCCGTTGGTTCTGTGCGGTTCGCCTCGGTTGAAACGAAAGTACAGTCACTTCAGCACCGCCCACCAGGAATATCCGCTCCTGTCTGCCATCGTGCAGCCCATGCCCGGTTCATTGGGAGAAAAATTCAAGGATTATTTGGAAGAAAAGGATATTCGCTTGGGAAATATGATTGAAATCCGCAGCACCCAAACGATTATCAACTTGGTGAAAAATGATGTGGGGATTTGTTATTTGCCAGAATTTGTGGTAGCCGAAGAAGTGCAGCGAGGAACATTGGTGGAATTGGAAACCGATCGGTCGGCGGCCCCGATTGTTTCTGCCTATGGCTATCGCACCAATAAATGGATCAGTCCTGCCATGCAGCTCTTTTTGGAAATCCTAAGTCAGCACTTGGACACGGTTCATTAGAAGCGGGATGAATGATTGTTGTTGGTTGGTAGTTGTTAGTTGTTGGGGCCAGACAACCAACAACATAGAGTTACTTCAACGATTCTGAAGTATTTCATTAAATCCTTCTATTTGATTGATAGAATATTATTTATTAGAATGATATAAAAAGAAAATGTGCAGTACTATATGCGAAGATAAGTAAAAATGAAATATTGATCAAAGAGAGGATACCTTATGAAGAAGATACAAGCGGAGCATCGGTCCAAAGCGGAATTTGCTATGACGAAATTTTGGCATCGAAAAGATGTGATGGTGGTGGCTGCCGGTTCCATTCCTTGCATTCGAGAATTGTATATCTTGGCAGAAGAAATGGATACCCTGCATCAGTTCTGGTATGTGCGTCTCACCAATGAAGACTATATCTTAGGCAGTGCAGAAGAAAAAATTCGAGAAGAAATACGGAAAGCCGCTTCTGTGCCTGGGGTGCAAGTGGTGGTTTTCTATTTGTCTTGCTTGGATATTTTGGTTCGCTTGGATTTCCATGATATGGAGCAATCTTTATCAGAAGAAACGGGGAAATTGGTGCGTTGTTTTTATCGAGGCCCGTTAGGCAAAGAAGAAAAAGAACATGTCGATGCTGATACGTTTATGCAGGGATTTCCTAAAGAAGAAGGGGCCATTGAAAAAAGTATGCAGCAATTGCCGGTCCCCATCTCTGATGGAGCGGCTATATCGGACTGGATGCGGTGGAAAAATCATGGCAACGTACTGGTGACACCGGCGGGATGCCGCAGTTGCATGAGTGATTTGGATATGACCGAAGACCAGCAGCAGGTGTATTATCCGGAAACAACCACCAGCGACTTCGTCTTTGGTCTGGAAGGAACCACAGAAAAGCAGGCGAGAACTTTGCTCGCCCAGGAACCACTCAATGGTTTGTCCTTCATAGGAACGGCAGTCCCAGCGTTTATGGGCATGGACGGCGACGCTTTGGCGGATAGTCTCTGTGAAATGGGGCACCAAAGTCTCTATTTCGATGCCGATGGGTTCCACGATGGACTTTACGGCATGAGCCAGGCGGAACTCACTTGGGCGCGCCATGGGGCCAATGGAATGACGAAAGAAAAAGGAAAGGTGGTACAACTCCTGGGATACAGTCCTCTCTTGGGCGGCGATCTCCGGGCCATCGATGAAGGCATTTCGTTTTTGCAATCCCTTGGCTATGAAGTGGTCTTTGATGGAGAAACGCCGCTTATAGAAAAGCCGGTTTTGAACTGGGGTATTTCCACGGCGGGGGTAGCCGCAGGACGGTGGATGGAAGCCCACTTGGGGATTCCCCTTCTGATTGCCTATCCGGTGGGGGCCCACGCGTGGAATACTTGGAAAAAGAATGTGACCGATTTAATCAAAGCCGGAACAGGCGAAAGACAATTACAAATTCACCGCATGGATATCCCGAAAACAAAAGAAGAGAAGTTACTTTTCGTCGGTGACCCGGTGCAAATCATGGGAGAAGCACATAGCTACTGGCATGAAGGCTATGGAAATATCACGTTGGCCTCTTTGGCTTGGTCCAAAGAAACAGCATCCTCCATCATCCGCAATGCGCCAGGGGGAGAGCGGTTCCAAATTTTTCATTCTTTAGAAGAACTGTGGATGGCAAAAGAGGGAGCGGATACGGTATTCTGTGATCCCATTCTATTTCCCTTCTTCGCGGGAAAGAAATGCATCGCCAGACCCTGGGGACTGCTGTCAGGCAGACGAGCTATCCACAGGTGAGAATGGTTGTGGATTGCTGGGAGTCAAACAACCAACAACTAACAACAAATTAAAAGGAGAACGTTATGAAATCATATAAAAAATTAGCCATCGCTGGCTTGCTTATCAGCACTGCTTTATTTTTTAGTGGCTGCGGGACGTCACCGGTTTCTTCTGCACCAGCAGAAAAGCAGACCATCACTGATATCACCGGTCGGCAAGTGGAAGTGCCGCAGAAGGTAAAGAAAATCGCTGTGGTGCCCCTGCCTTGGGCGTCGGTGGTGTATGCTCTGGATGGAAACGCCGAGCGGTTGGGGGCTATGCATCCAGGGGCCATGTCAGCCTATAAGGGGCATTTCTTGGAAAAGATGGATACCCAGTTTGGACAGGTGGACCACAAGATGATTGGTCAGGATTTTTCCGTCAATGCGGAAAGTCTGGCCAATGCAGGCATCGACAGCGCGGTGCTTTGGTATTACCAGGAAAAGGACGCAGAAAAGCTGAAACAAATCGGCATTCCGGCGGTGATGATCAATAACGATAGCGTAGATACACTAAAAAAGAGTTTCCTTATGGTGGGAAAACTCTTGGGCAAAGAAGACCGGGCCAAAGAACTCAATGCGTACTATGACAATGCCTATCAAGAAATTACAGCCCATGCCAGCGAAGTCGAAAAGGCAGATAAGCCGACCATTTTATTTTTAAGAAATAGCAAATTGCGTCTCCAGGGCAACGACAATTTCATCCACGAAGCCATTCGTATCGGCGGCGGGGAAAATCCTTTTGCCCAGGAAGCCAATACGGGAAATAACAAAGATATTTCCATGGAAGAAGTGTATCGCATCAATCCAGATATCATTCTTCTCAGCAATTTTGATAATTTTGTTCCCGATGATTTGTATGAAAATCGAATCCCCGGCCAAGATTGGAGCACCGTCAAAGCGGTACAGAACCATCGGGTCTATAAAGTACCGATGGGCATCTATCGCTGGGACGCTCCTGGGGTAGAAACGCCGCTGATGATGAAATGGCTGGCCAAACTCTTGCAGCCGGAGATTTTCAAAGATATGGATGTCAGAGCAGATACCAAGAAATTCTACAAAGATTTCATGAAATACGATGTGTCAGACGAAGATTTGGCTATGATTTTTGCGGATAAAGAGAATAGAAATAGTGACTAGTGACTGGGAATTAGGGATTAGGGATAAGTAGCTAGGCCCTAGGGATTAGGCCCCGATTCCATTAGAGTCATGTTTCACGTGGAACAATTGCACTCACTGTTGTTGGTTGTTGGTTGTTGGTTGTTGGTTGTCGGTTGTTTGGTTCCAACAACTAACAACCAGCAACCAGCAACAATCCCTAGTCCCTAAATTTCAATTACCTATTATATAAGGAGTCGATATGCAAACTACCACTGAGGGGAAGTTTCGTGCCCTCTTTTTATTATTGTTGCTTGGTCTTGTCGTGGTCGCCGTGGTGAGTATCGGACTGGGACGGTATGCCATCAGTCCGGTTCATGTGGCGAAGATTTTATTGTCCTACGTCGTACCGGTGACCAAAGATTGGACAGATCAGGCAGCCAGTGTGATTTACACGTTGCGATTGCCACGGGCTTTGGCGGCCATGTTGATTGGTGCCGCTTTGTCTCTGTCAGGGGCGGCGTATCAGAGCGTTTTCAAAAATCCCCTGGTGGCACCGGATATGCTGGGCGTTTCTTCCGGTGCTTGCGTGGGAGCGTCTCTTTGTATTCTTTTTGGCGCGTCCCAGGCGGGTATCCAAAGCGGCGCCTTTTTCGGCGGGATACTGGCGGTATTGCTGGCTGTTTCCATTCCACGAATTATCGGAAAAAATTCCATTGTCATGTTGGTTTTGTCTGGGATCATTGTGAGCGGCCTGATGGGTTCCCTTTTGGGCATCATCAAGTATTTGGCTGATAGTGATACCCAGCTTCCTGCCATCACTTACTGGCAGCTAGGTTCCTTGGTATCAGTGACTTGGGACAATTTGATTTCCAGTGGCATTCCGATTCTTTGCTGCATCCTGTTTATGATGCTCATTCGCTGGCGGATGAATATTCTCACCCTATCAGAAGAAGAAAATCACATGCTGGGAAAACACAATGGACCGTTGCGGTATGCTGTCATTTTGAGTGCCACCATTTTGACCGCTTGTTCTGTCTGCATCAGTGGCACCATTGGCTGGGTGGGATTGGTGATTCCACACTTTTCTCGCATGATGGTAGGACCGGACAATCGCAAATTGCTTCCCATAGCCGTGGTATTGGGGGCTTTATTTCTTCTTTGCATTGATACCCTATCGCGGATTGCCTTGGACGCAGAAATACCGCTTAGCATTTTGACCGGATTGATTGGGGCACCGTTCTATTTCTACCTGTTGGTCAGACAGAGGATGAAACTATCATGAAATTGGAAGTAAAAAATCTATCTTTTGGCTATAAAAAAGGCCATACCTTATGGGAAAATGTTTCTTTTTCTGTCAATCAAGGCGATATCTTCTCCATCTTAGGTGCCAATGGGGCAGGGAAATCCACGCTGCTTCGTAGTCTCATCGGCTTCTTGTATCCCCAGCAGGGGAGTGTAGAACTGGTAGATGATGAAGGAAATATCCGAAATGCTTTTGAAACGGGCAGTGGCTTTACACAGCACATTGGCTATGTGCCGCAAATTTCTGACACTGCCTATTCTTTTGCCCTAAAAGACTACGTGCTTTTAGGGAAAGCACCTCATTTGGGGCTCTTTCAATCGCCTTCTAAACAGGATGGGGAAGAAGCAGAAGCCATTATGGCTGATATGGGGATTTATGAACAAAGAAATCAGCCGTTCAATACCTTATCCGGCGGGCAGCAGCGACAGGCCGTCATTGCCCGAGCTATTCTGCAGCATCCCGATATGATTGTCATGGACGAACCGACCAACCATTTGGATTATGGCAATCAGTACCGGGTGATTCAGATGATAGAAAAACTGGCCGACCAGGGAATGGCGGTCATCCTAACCACCCATATGCCAGACCACGCGCTGTACCTGGGGAAACAAACCGGACTGCTCTTACACAAACAGCTTCTTTGCGGTACCACAGAAGAAGTCATTACAGAAGACCATTTACAAGAAATCTACCATATTCCTGTGAAAATGATTTACGTCAAAGAAGCCAGACGCGTGATTTGTGTGCCGGGGGAATAGGTTGTATAGGTTGCTTAGGGTTCTGAAGGTTCTAAAGGTTCTGAAGGTTTCTCAAATGTGCCTGTAAACGCTAGGAAAATACTGATTCAATCAGCGTTTTCCTGGCGTTATTATTTTATTTGAGCGCTTTTGGAACCTTTGCTTTGTACTATAGGTTTAAGGTTTACTTTCCGTGCCCATCATGCACAAATGATAGGTCATGAAAGTGTCGTTGGCTTCAAGTTTAATTGTAGAACCCTAAACTCTAACCCCAAAACCTTAAACCCTAAACCTCTGGCAACCTATTTGGTAACTGAATCTTTTTTCCCTAATCCCTAATCCCCCCGTCACTAGTCAATGTTGTTAAGTTAAGGATTTGCGTTAGTAGGTATGATTTCGCTGGAAGT